>JAREAJ010000088.1 GCA_029240395.1 Nitrososphaeraceae archaeon | reverse complement strand
TTGGACATCTTTGTAAAAATACAGGCTTCTGTTGATAAAGTCGAATTCGAGAGACTTGGTATGGCAATAGGATTGAGCTCCCTGAAAAGTTTCAGGACTCGCGTGAGGTACTCTGAACACCCGTATGTGGAGGCGTTCGTCAGGAATATCCGTGTGAATATCGTACCCTGTTATGATGTAGAGAGGGGAAAATGGAGAAGTGCCGCTGATAGGTCCCCATTCCATACAGAATACATTCTTACAAGAATGAGCAATCAGATGAAAAACGAGGTCAGGCTATTGAAGAAGTTTCTGAAGTCTGTTGGAGTATACGGGGCAGAAATAGCCAGAGGGGGTATAAGTGGCTACGTGACAGAAATATTGATTCTGAGATATGGTTCATTTTTTTCTACACTGCAAGGCATAGCAGATATTGCTAAAGAGAGAGAAGTGATATCCCTTGATGAAGTTGACAAGGATATTTTGAAAACCTTTCAAAGCAAGGTCATTATCATTGATCCCATTGACCACAGGAGAAATCTTGGAGCAGCAATTTCTGCAGAAAGCCTAGCCAAGTTTATCCTTGCTGCGAGGGCATTTATACAACGACCTTCTCTTGAATTTTTTGAACGTAAAAATAATAAAACGTTCAGAAGCCATAGGCTTAACTCAAACCTTCTCATAGTCGAATTTAAGTACAGGGATCGCAGTCCTGACACCATTTGGGGCCAGCTCAAAAAGACCCTTGGCTCACTTTCCAGGCAGTTGGAATTAGCACATTTCAAAGTGGTTAGAGATACATGCTTAACAGACGAAAGAGGATTGGCTTGTTTTGTATTTCTTCTACAATCAGTAAGACTACCGTGTTTTACGGAAAGAATTGGCCCCGAGGTGTTTAGAAAAAAAGAGTCGTTTGAGTTCATCTCCAAAAATTCTAAAGATTGTCTTCTATTTTGGGCAAACAAAGAAATGAGACTTGTAGGTCTTTTTAAAACGAGGATAACAAACGCAGAAGACTACCTGCGATTGCTTCTTAATGAAAGATTAGAAAGCACCGGTATCACCAGGGGCCTAAAAGAGGACCTAGAAAGTACTACACTCAAGATTTATACTGGCAAAGAAAAAGGTATGATAAAAGGTATAGTAAGAGATGCAGTCAACCAGGTCATTACAACAGAACAATATATCTTGCGATTTTGACCCCCTTTCTCCTGAATTATTCGATATCATATCGTATCCTCGATTCAGGGCCTCAGAATATCTCGAGCGCATTAGCGAAATACAGTCGCTCGGAGTGAAGTCTATTATCTCAAGAGGTAGGTTGAAGATCGGAAAACTTCTGATAGCAGGAAAGGGGACCGTCAGTCTGGTTCTGAGATCAAAATCTTGTGAAAATAAAGTTTGTGCTCTTAAGATAAGAAGGATAGATTCAAACAGACGTGATCTGCATCAAGAAGCACGGCTACATGCAACAGCAAATACTGCTGGAATTGGACCTAGGATCTTTGCTTATACCAAAAATATTATTTTGATGGAATTTATTGAGGGATCAAGCATAGTTGACTGGGTCAATCAAGATGACAAAACTGCCAATCCTGAAACAATCCTTGAAATTGTTTCAGATATCTTAGTTCAATGCCATAAATTAGACAAACTGCATCTTGACCATGGACAGCTGCATTATTTGAACCATCATGTTATCATTTCAGAATCATCTAGAGCCACCATATTAGACTTTGAGAGTGCAAGCTATCTAAGAAGAACATCCAATGTAACTAGCGCCTCTAATTCACTTTTCTTAGGGGGGCACATCTCGGAGAGGATAACCGATAAATTGCGTATCCAAGGTAAGAAAGAACGCTTAGTCTGCGCTCTTAAGTTATACAAATTATCTCCCAGCGAGGAAAACTTTCAAGATATCCTGTATCTGCTAAAGTAATTGAGGGAAATTTCACACGGGATGCTGTTGATGCACAAGCATTCGTAGTTTTTACTTTATTTGCTTCATATAGTTTCCAACATTGAACATGTTTTGCTTATATTGAAGACATATTATTAGTAAGGATCATATATTGAATAATTGAATCTGTATTCAAAATTGCTGATCCGATAGTTGGCTCGAAATCCAGATATTAGTGGGCAAGTTATTTAATAACGACAGAAGATGACAGAAGATACTTCATCGGCGGCTTCATCCAATGCCATTCCATTTCCCACATTAACTATACTTTATTTACCCTCGAAAGCAAGCGAAATTGTAGAAGAGATAAGCCAAAAATATTGCAATATGACTGCTGAGGATAGCCTATGGTTTAACGCAATCATAGCTCGAATCAAGGAGCTAGCAGAGGTTAATTCTGTTCCAATTGTGTCAGGAGGTATAATGTATGCCATTTAATTTGGCTCCTGGGAAGTCGAACTGGACTCAGTTTGGTGGTCATTTTTGACATAAAATGGAAATCAAAAGGTAAGCCGTCTGCCTGAAAGAGAACTCGGAATTTGTGTTATTTCAGTGCGCTCCCTATTTTGGTATAACAAAAGAAAGTCAATAACAACAGCGCGGTTCTGGAGGGCATTTTAGGGACCCTGCGCGTACTATCTCTACCCCGTTGACCATGAGAACCTAAGGACTGAAGTGCAGTATGTATTGATAATTGAGAA
>JAREAJ010000004.1 GCA_029240395.1 Nitrososphaeraceae archaeon | reverse complement strand
AGCGCAAGGATGAAATAAGGAGCTAACTAAGGACGAAAGAGGAGGGATAGCGAAGCCTGGTCAAACGCGCAGGACTCAAGATTAAAAATGAATGGATGATTAAATCATCATTATTGCGCGATCCCGTCCTTTAGGGGTTCGTGGGTTCAAATCCCACTCCCTCCACTCTGTGCGAAGTTAATTAACTTGACGGGAAATGGAGATAACCACCTAGTCAAAAAGTATAATTACCCAACTTATTTTTGGGTTGTTTAAATGCCGGGCGCGAAATCTTTATGCCTTTGGTAGTCATGATATTATAGAATTCAGGTAGAGAGTAGACGAAGCCTATGTGAACACAATCAGTATTTCCATCAAGGGAGCAGTACAACTGATCATCCCTTAGAAAAATTTCAGCTATCTTGTCTTTCTTATTATCCTTGACGGTTATTCTGTTTTGCTCGACGTCAATTTTTTCCATAAAGGGCTCATGCCTCGCAAACACCTCGTACTTCGTCATGGTCTCTTCCATCATACTGGTAAGATATCCAGAGAAACTTGTAATCCCTTTTAATTCTAGACCTCTACGGTTTTTTTCGTAGGTTTCAAAGAACCTATTATATACATAGTCACTTACCGTAATAGACTTGAAGCCAGGTTTTGGCATCTGTCATATAGTTGAGTCTCATCGATATAAGACTTCCGAGAAGTGCGATACCGATTACGGTTTTTCATTGGAATGCCGATTCAATTAGTACGGCCGTTGTCGCTCCTTATAATGAATTTTTATTGTCTAAGAGTATAGAACAATCTCTTACGACCTTCGAGCAAATTGAATCATTTCTATGTCAATCCCTAAGCCTAGATGCCAATTTACTAAGAATTTCTAATTTCTAGAAAAACTATATTAAAAAATACTGGTCCGGCTCTGCTAATGGCTTATATCAATGTCCATAGATAAAAAACTAAGTGATCGGGGAATTACCGCGAATAAAGAAGATCTAAGATGCACAGAATGCAAAAGCGAGTTGGTCATCTTCGACGTCGTTTCCAATGAGCTTGTATGCAGTGCCTGTGGTTGCGTCGCAAGCGACAAGTACTATAACAACGAGCATAGTTCAACTTATGCCACCCAATCTGAATTCCGCGATAGATCAAGAACTGGGATGCCCGAGTCACTTGCCATTCATCATAAGGGATTGTCTACCTTGATAGGGGTAGGAGACACTGATGCCAGAGGAAAAGCACTAGAACCAGCACAAAAAGTAAAAATCCAACGGCTACGCACTTGGAATAATAGATCCCAGCTAAATGACTCTATTTCCAGAAATCTTGAAAAAGCTTTAAAATTTCTGAATAATTTTGGTGACAAATTGTATTTAAGCCAAGCAGTCCTGGAAAGCGCGGCCTACATCTACAGAAAAGCAGCAATAAAAAAGCTTGCAAAGGGTAGGTCGACTTTGGGTCTCGTTGGAGCGGCCTTATATGCAGCCTGCAGGGAAACTGCTACGCCTAAAACTATAGCAGATATTGCAGGCGTATGCAATCTATCGAGTAAAGATATCATGTCACATTATAAGTTGATACTCCGAGAGCTCTCATTGCAAATGCCAGTTTTGCATGGCCCAGATTATGTCACGCTCATATCAAACAGATTAAATTTGAGCGAGAAGACAAAGAGAGAGGGACTAAGAATATATTCTAAGGTACAACAGAACAGAATTTCTATAGGAAAAAATCCAAGAGCACTTGCCGGGGCTGTGATATATTTAGCATCCCAAACCTGCAATGAATTTCTCAGACAGGTTGAAATTTGTCAGGTTGCAGATATATCCACCGTTTCCTTGAGAAAGCGCTGCAAGGAGATTAAATCAAACATCATCATATAATCATAGTTTATAAATCTGTGAGGAAAGGTCAACGGCATCCTCTACTGACTTTAGTTCCTGTTCATTAACACTCATATAGGCCGCTTGAAAATTTGGATAGGGCTCTTGACAAGAAAACAAAGTGATTACGGAACCGTCATGGTCAATCCTAAATCCTTGGCATGGCTCATGCCCCCTTACAATAACTCTGGATTTTGAAATTCTTAGCCACTTCCTAGAGATTTCAATCCCGAAGTGTTTGCCTATGCCTCTTCTAGAATATTCCCACCCATCCCTGTTTCTAATGCCTTGCCGAGGATCATTCCATAAAATTTCTTCCATAATGGTATTATTGGTGTATGTTCGCCCTGCTGTGGAAAGATGCTCTCTAAACGTATCGTCATAGCTTCCTGTAGGAACACCACCATGTACTAGTAAGAGTGAACCTTCGATTAACGTAGCGAGAGTTAATAGATGAAAAAAGGGCAAGATCTTTTCATTGTAAACTAGTTTACCCCTCTGATAACCGAAATGATCAATTATTTCGGCTGGCAAGTTATGAGATGGAAACGGAAATTCAATAGGGGCCTCATGATTTCCGCGCATCAAGATAACAGATTCGGGAAATCTTGTCTTGAGAGAACAAATTGCATACAGCACTGCAAGCGAATCGGGCCCCCTATCGACATAGTCTCCTAAAAAAATAAGTTTATTGCGTGAGTTTCGCAACATGACGTCGGCATTTATCTGGTTTAGAATATACCGGAGCGTAGTTATGTCACCATGGATATCTCCGATTATTACCAACTTGCTAGGTACGCCAAGCTCAACGAAGGATTCCTTAATGCTGCCTCCTGCTATCCGACCCGATTTCCTTTCGTGCCGCAGAATTTCTATGGCACTATCTAGTGACTCTATCAGGCGGGGTTCATCCATCTCTACCGAGGCCTCATCTAAACCTCCTGGGTTCACGCTATTATGAGAGTGTAGGAGTACAGGTAAATTTAAGTTCTCGTTCAAGGTGAGATTAACATCCTTGTTTGCGGTAACTCAATGGAAAATCTGTCAGCGTTACGATACAACTTTATGAACCCAGATTTGATTATCTTGAGAAGTGACCGTCACATTGTTTTCTTTTCTGCTAAATAATATTTCTCTCTAATATAGTTTCACTCACGTTAAATGGAATGCGTTGTATATATCGGTCAATGAAGAACAGGAGCCGCTATGAGGTGATCGCGGCGATTCTCAAATCAGCTGGTAGAGACGAAACTCGTACAAAAATAATGTATAAAGCAATGCTTAGCAATGACCAATGTAAAATTTACCTAGACTCTCTCTTGGATAGCGGCCTAATTGCGGGTTCTAACTCCGGCAATAAAGTGGTTTATAGGATTACCCAAAAGGGAAGTAAGTTTCTGTCTTATTATGATCAAATGCGTTTGCTACTGCCTGTCATCGTGGAAGAGAACTATGAAGGCAATCTCTACCACTCAAATATATGAACTTTCTAAACTAATGGTATAAGATTCGTTACAGGAAATCCAAATAATTTCTCAACTTCTATTGCCAAGATTGGAGATACGGGGTATAATGTTCTTAAAACCAATGTGCCGTTTATGACTACCATTTTCAAACATATGTCAACTATTTCCGAAGACCACGCAAGCGATTCACTTTTTCTAGAGATAACTATCGATAGATCAAAGTTTTGTCTTCCTAGCCGTAGAAATTCTAACATACTATGAGTGCCTAACCTTTGAAGGTGACCTAGTGACATGGCACAAAGAACGAGCTTATTTGGGTTGTTTTGCTGTTCCTTGGTAATACTTTCATTTAGTCGTCGCATGAAATTTTCGGTTTGAATTCTATCGCCACTGGCCGATGAATCGTGAGCCGAGTCCTTAGAAGCAGGTCCGATCCGAAGGAACTTACCTGACCCCATCTGCGTAACTGATATGCATGATTCCATGAATTTGTTGGCAGTCACTGAACCAACTTCTTCAGGAGGTTCAAAGAAAACAACGTTTCCTGAAGAGAGGAACGCCTGTATAACTCTAAAAAGAAACGCCATCGCCACTTCTAAGCTTATATTTGAATCCACTTCCAAGATCACTAGGGCCCTCCTGGGAATACCCCCTCCGAGATTCAAGTCAAGCTCATCATATCCGCTTTTGATAAGACCATGCTCAAGCATTGTGATCGGCAGATTTCTTATGTTATTTTTGAAGTGAGGGGAACTAATTGAAACAAGTTCTATTCCAAAGTGTTGCGGGCTATACGTTTGAAAGCTTCGAAAACTACATTTGTCGAGTGTAAAAAGATATGAAGGTTTGGTTATCCTGACACCGCGCAATTTCAGAAGTGAGATTTCTCTAATTCTGGCGTATCCTTTTTCTACTTTGTCTAACCTTACTACTCCATCAACTAGATTGTCAAGAGAAGTATCGGCTGGGTCTTCGTTTACGAATATTAGTTTAGCTCCTGCCCTTTCTCGCCATGTCTGTAGTACCCGTTCATTGTTCAGGCGCGCTTCTCTGTCCATAAACGACGCCACCGCGTCCCAGCTGTCTATAATTATTAGGGGAGACTTTACATCCATGAGTTCATTCGTGATTCTTTCAAATAAAGATTCAGGTTCGTCTAGGCGAGCATCCTCAAAGTTGATAGGGACTTCGGTATCACTTATCGACGGACCCGATATTCTTTCTTTTTGGTTCTCTACGTATTTACTAATCCATGGATAAGATATCGACAATTGTCTTGGGGACACTCTCGTACAGATATAGAAGAAGTTGCTTTTGATCTCTAGCCCCTTTAAGATAGTAAGGGAAAGAGTTGTTTTTCCCGTACCAGCCCCTCCTTTAATGACTAGAGAGTAAGTATCCTTATTTACAAAATATTGAAGCTCGCTAGGTATATATAATGACTTATCGATTCTCGGCTGCCTTGACTGTTTGCGCATTAACTCATCACAATAGCATGAGAATAGGGGTAATAAGAGATTTGGAAAAATAAGGTGAGAAATTTGTCACGGGATATAACAACCGAAAAGCTGCTAGTACCAACTTACAATTATACGCTTAAAATAAGCCACATGCGTACTATTCCCACTTTAATCCCGGAAAGACAATTATTCACCAGTTCTGGCAGCGTCTATTAACCCCTCAGCGTAACCGATACTAAGGACTGCCAGCTCTAACTTCCCCGTCCTCAAAAATCTAACTGCATCTTCGATGTAATTTTCAGCGTTATTGAATATCTCTGTCAGTCTACCCCTTTCCGTTGATGTCGGCTCGTTCTCCAAAGCACTTCTTGCCTTGGAAAGCTCAGTCCTAGCCTTCGGGACATATCTTTCAATCATATTTGCAGACTTGTTGTGGACATGAGATGTATTATCTGTAGGCTCATCAATATTCGTCGTAAGAGCTTTGAGTGCATCGATTTCAGCGAAATGGAAAAGCCCGGTTACAATTATAGTGTGTGGTCCCTCCCCGAAATCTTGCGATATTAGGGATTTGATTTTTCCCGATATCTTTTTCTCATCTTTTAGGCCAATTCTTGATACAATTACAGCAAAAGTTTCTTCGTGACAGGCACCGCTCTTTTGATCTCTTTCTAATTCTAACAATGAGGAAAGTGCTATTTTGGGATCTAGAAAAAATACTTCTTCACTTCCATCCTTATACTCGGTTAGAACCATGGTGTGGTTACCGAGGATCAGGTTGTCGTAGATTGTTCCGTATACAGTCACTGCCGACTGAGGTTCAGATGTTATTGTAACAGTTCTCCCAAATTTGTACATGTGGAGACCGGTCTCGCCAACTAGAGAACTAATCCCTGATACACCGTGTATTACATTGGCCTTGATAGATTTTTTTACTGCCCTTACGAGAAGATCTGTGTGAGTAGTTGCAATCAACGGATCTCCGTACGCTATGAGGGCGATTTCCATAGATCTTGCCTTCTCTAGGATTTGGCGCCCATCTTCTAAAAACCACCTTTGGACTACAATAGTATTGGTTTTTCCTTCTTCTTTTCCTATCAATCTATCCAGGTCATGCAGCTCATCATCTGTAATCGAACTCGTATAGCGTTCTACGTATACGATGTCACATCTTCTAAGTACATCTAGAGAGTGTAAACTAAGGCCTCTAACGCCATAAATTCCCAGGCCTATTATCCATAGCATATCCATCTTACTCGCTCGATAGATTATAATTCTTTGAAGTCGCAAATCCTTTCAGAAGTAATTTGGTATTCAAATTCCGAAAATAAAAAATGCGGCCTTATCCGATGCATTCGTTTTTGCTTTTACGCTTACGTGAGTGGTGTAACCTAGAGATATGAAACAAGGCTCTATTGAAAACCTCTATGCTGGAAATAAACTCCGGTATACTCACTTTTTCATCCATCGTATGGGAAGAATGTGGATCTCCCGGGCCGTAGGTTACAACAGGAATATTATATGCATTTCCTAATATGTTCATATCTCCTGTGCCCGTTTTTCTGAGAAGCATGGGGCGCTTCTTGCACACATCAATGACCGAAAGGTAGAGAGCGCGCACTAGCGGAGAGTTATGATCGGTCTCAAATGGCTCAGTCATATCCTCTATTCTGTGCGTTGCCTGCACACCATTTTTTAGCGCGGCATCCTTTATGACGCACGTTACCAAGTCATAAATCTCTTTACTGTTGTAGGCTGAAGGCACCCTGATATCCACAGTGATTTTGCATTTTTGGGGAGTCACATTATGGCTGGATCCTCCAGCGATCTCTGTAAGACTGCAAGTAACTTTTCTTGATTTATCTTCACCTGATTTAATTCCCTCTATTGCCTGCTGCATCGCTCTCCAAAGGTCATATATCTCTTCGATCGAGTTCTTTGCAAGCCAAGGTGCACTAGCGTGCGCACTGGAGCCAACATCACAGGTGAGCCGGAATGAGACTCTTCCTTTGTACCCAATGGTGATATTATTTATGCCGCTTGGCTCACCAAAAATTGCATAATCAATTGTCGACTTGCTTTTAACAATTTCCTTGATCCCAGTTGCATTTCCCTCCTCATCAACTACCCCTGCAAAAACTATGGTACCCCTTTGTTTCGGAAATTCCGAGGCTGCGAGTAACATGGATATCAGAGAGCCCTTTGCATCAGAGGCACCGCGGCCGTACATGTAGCCGTTGGCAATCCTAACTGGGACCCGGCCGGGGACCGTGTCCATATGACCACAGAGCAAGATGATAGGACGACCATTTCCTTTGGTTGCTATAACGTTTCCAACATTATCAATACTGGATTGTTCAAAACCGAGTTCATTGATGGATTTATCCTTCAATAGGCTGGCAAGCTGAGCCTCAGCCCTGGAGGGCGTATACTCTTCCAGTGACTTTTTCAATAATTCTACGGCGTATGTTGGAGAGACCAATTTTATCTTGTGTCGGCTATAAGTGACCTTCCTGCTGGCATGCGTACTCTACAATCATGCCTGGAATATCTTTGCCGGTGACCTTAACAGTATTCTTAAATTCAGTAGTGTTGTTCACCTCGTGGATGACTAAGCCATCTCTCTCATTCTCCATGAGATCAACACCAACAACCCTACCGCCGACGGCTTTAGAGGCTTTAATGCATATATCTTCTAATTCCTTCGTAATAGGACAAGTCTCAGCTCGACCGCCTAAGGCCATGTTCGTTTTCCATTCATTGTCGCCAGAGTACCGGTAAATTGCTGCGGCAATCGAACCGCCAACTACAATTGCCCTTATGTCTCTTGGCGGCCGGTGTACAAATTCTTCAAAGTAATATACTTGGTAGAGAGGAAACATATGCTGTCTATCTTCGATGACTGCCTTGGCTGCATCTTTGTCTTTGAGAAGAGCAATTAACCTTCCCCAACTACCAATTGCGGGTTTAATCACTGCTGGGTAGCCTAACTTCTCCAAACCTTGAAGGGCAGATTTTTCAGAAAATGCTGTGACCGCCTTTGGCGTCTTGATATTAGCTCCATGGAGTACGGCGTGGCAGAACAACTTGTTACCACAGATTATGGCAGCGTTGAGGGGATTAATAATATCCACGCCCATACCCTCGAGTGCGGCCGTCGAATGAAGACTTTTGAAATAGCTTACTGTTCTCTGTACGACATTCTTCTCTGCAAAAAAAGGATCTTGTTGATTTAAGTCAATAACAAGGTCCTTACAGTCAAGTAGGTGACACTCTTTGACCCCTTTTCTCTTGGCCGCCTCATATAGCGACTTTTCCTCCCATCGAATCGTATCATATAAGATGACAAGAGAAGCGGACGAACAACGAGAAGTTGACACCTCGATTCTATTGGCCCCAGTCTTCACCAACAGTCTGGGCGGGTCTTATTGTGAACCCTTGGTCTGACTTAACTAATTCATAGCTTGCTCCACAGTCTGGGCACGTTACGATTTCACTTTCAACAGAATCCTCTGGCACCTTGATTTCTGCTTCACACTCTGTACATTTTACCATTTTGTTACTCCTTCATCGGTATATCGGGTGAAGCATTATTAAGTATCTTTCTTTCGAGCCGATCATCCAAATATAATTCAAGGATGTCGCCCATTCGCAATTCCTTCATACCCCTGGCAAGGGTTTTCGCGTCTTGCTCATTTGTTTCCAGGCCGAGCAGTGATAATAGATAGGCTGCGCCATTCTTCCCTGCGAGTTCGCCGAACACGATTTTCCGCCGATTTCCAACTGTTTTTGGTTCAAGAATTTCATATGCTGAGGGATTTTTGAGTATTGCAGCAAGATGCGTCCCCGCTTTATGTTTATATGCGCTGTCTCCAACAATTGGTTTTGATTCCGGTATGTCCAAGTTTGTGTATTGTGAGACTGTTCTTGACAAATCTTTTAACATATGGAGTCTGAGACGATTGCTTGATTTGTAAATCAGTGTTAGGGCAACTGCTGTTTCAGCAAGATTCGGGATTCCTGTTCGTTCTCCTAATCCGTCTATTGTAGTATGGATTTGGCTGGCTCCAGCTTCACATCCTGCTAATCCGTTTGCAAGAGCGAGCCCGACATCGTTATGACAGTGGACATCTAGTAATGTTCTGGAAGAGTCTATATTATTATGTACCATTTTGACCAGGTTGTACATACCTCTGGGGCGCATGATCCCCACCGTATCAGGGATGCTGATCCTCTCCATGTTTCGCTTGTTCATCTCCTTACATATGTCAACTAGGAATTTTGGATCTGTTCTGCTAGCGTCTTCCATAGTAAACCTAGCCTTTAATCCGTGAGCTTTAATGTAGTCTGCTACCTCGAGAGCCCTCATCTTGGCTTCTTCCCTAGATATCTTCAACTTTGCAGATAAATGGACGTCAGAGATTCCCAAGTACGTTGCGACCCACGTGGCGCCGCATTTGATGGCAATATCTACGTCAGATTTAGTTGCTCTGACGTGGGCAACAATATCAGCTCTGAGCCCTTGCTTTAAAATAGTCTTAGTAGAAATAAGATGTTCCTCTGAAATTACCGGACTTATCTCAATTTGATCCACGCCAAAAGAATCTAGCATCCATGCTATCTGGATTCTTTGTTTCGTTGTGAAAGACACTCCGGGATGTTGTTCTCCTTCACGAAGCGTCGAATCAAGAATGGTAATTATTTTTTTATCCTTCTCCGATTCGTTATACTGGTGAGCATAGTAGTTCGCATCCTCCGACACTAGCGACATTATTGGCACAACCTCATTTCAGACCTGTTATAAACCTTTTCGCATCGTTGCGTGCGTATTCCTAACGTTTGGCCGGGTATTACTCTGACAATCGGCAGAACGGTAAACGAACCTGAGTCACTGATGCATTGTCCTTAGTACAATAACAGTATTGGTGTCAGAAACCCCCTCTATTCTTCGTACATCATCAATGCAACGATTAATTTCAGAAACGGAAGAGGAGCTTATAATAGCCGCAATGTCGTATTGCCCAGTAATTTCGTAAATCACTTCTACCCCATTTAAGCTCATTAGGGCAGTAGATACTGTCGAGGTGTCTGATGTCGATGTCACTGAAATAAGTGTAATGGCGCTGGTTCTATTTTTGTTATCCAATTCAAGGGTAAACCGCTTAATTATTTTTGTATCCATGAGATTTTTTACTCTTCTCCTGATTGCTGACTCCGACAGCCCAATCTCTCTAGCAATTTCAACAAATGGTCGACGTGAATTAATTTTCAGAATAGAAATTATCTTTTCGTCGATAGGGTCTAGTAGATTAGACATTCCTTCTCTTCTCCTCAGCTAATAGGAGGTTATCCATAATTTCTAGCGCCGTAGAAATTGTCGTTTTATCCATTAACAACGGAGGTAGCAACCTGAGGATATTTTTGCCCGAGTAGAGCATCAGTAGACCATGATTTATTCCATCAAGTAGCAGATTCCTTACGTCAAAACGCAATTCCATCGCCAACATTAGGCCCAGCCCTCTCACTTCTCTGACTATTCTATGCTTGTCCTTCAGTACTACGAGGCCCTCCTTGAAGTATGCGCCTGCCTCCGCAGCGTTTTCAACTAATTTGTCCTTTGTTAGTGCATCTATGGTCGCAGACCCAGCAGCGCACGCAAGAGGATTCCCGCCGAATGTCGAGGAATGTTCTCCGACCCGGAGTGATTCAATTATTTCTGGCTTGCTCAGTGTCAGACCTATGGGAACGCCCCCTGCCATCCCTTTTGCTAGACACATTATATCAGGTACCGCATTCCAGTGTTCACCCGCCCACATCTTGCCTGTCCTTCCGAGACCGCTCTGAATTTCATCGAATACTAGGACAATACCAAGCTTGGTACACGCTTCTCTTATGTGCCGAAGCAATCCTTCCGGAGGAAGAATAATACCTGTCTCACCCTGTATAGGTTCTATAATAATTGTTCCTATAGTTTCATCTATGGCCTGCTCTATATCTAAACTGGTATATGGAACGAACTTTACTCCTTCTAGAAGGGGCGCAAAAGGTTTACGATACTTTTCGCTATAAGTCACAGAAAGTGCACCAAAAGTCTTCCCGTGATATCCACCTGTCATAGAAATGATACCTGCCTTACCAGTATATTTCCTTGCAAATTTCAGAGCTGCTTCCACTGCCTCCGCACCACTGTTGCTAAAAAAGATCTTGTTAAGTCCCGGGGGCGCGATGGACTGCGTTTTTTTTATGAAATCCTCTCTAGTGTCATTATACAGGGACATGTGACATACAAGAAGTCTTTCTGCTTGATTCTTGATAGCATCAACAACTCTCGCGTTGCAATGGCCTACGAGAGCAACGCCGTAACCTCCCATGCAATCAATATATTCCTTACCAAGATTATCCCATACTCTAGCTCCCAAGCCACGGTCTATATTAACCGGAAATTTCTGATAAAGGCTGGGAGTATTATGATCTTCTTCGCTCATGTCTTACTGATCACTGTACAGTTAAGATGATTTAGTGCAGCGGACACTGGAGCAGCCACTTTCCCGGATCCTATAATCGCCTCCTCAACTCCCATCTCCAAAGCTTCCGTGCAGGCAAGCACTTTCTTCTCCATTCCAAATCCGATTGAAGGGATTATCGCCTTAGCCTCCGCGAGGCTCATGTGGGATACGATACTATGGTCCAAAATTAAGCCTTCCACGTTTGTTAGAAAAATTACTTTATTGGCACCTATTCCAGCCGCTATGTTTGCTGCCGCTCTATCTCCATCTACGTTTAGGAAATCGAATTCATCACTAAACGCGACGGGGGAGACAATAGGAAGAAATCCATTGTTTGCTATAATATTCAACAACAATGGGTCAACTCCACTTATTTTTCCTGTAAAACCTCCCTCTATTGCCATTTTTCTACCTTTGTCATTTAAAATAAGGAGTCTCTTTTTACGGCTAGCCCTCATTAGACCACCATCAATACCTGAAATTCCGACGGCTTTTATTCCCTGTTCCAGGAACATTTTTACAATTACCTTATTTATTTTTCCTGCCATTACCATTGTGTAGATTTCGGCAGTTTCTTTATCGGTATATCTGCTTTTAACTCCTCCAGGAGATATCACAAAATTCTGTTCTTTGCCCAACTTGAACGCGGTGTCAGTTACCTCTTTCCCTCCGCCGTGAACTAGCACCAACTTCTCCCTAGCGAAAACGTTTTTAATATCCGGAATAGTGCTAGGATTAAGATCATGAATGATGCTTCCACCTAGCTTCACAACTATCATACTGGGGTTACAGGGGTGTAATTTAACCCATCTTTCTCGTCGTATTGAAACATAACATTCATGTTTTGTATTGCCGATCCGGCTGCTCCTTTCATTAGATTGTCTGATGCAGAGAGTGCTACGATTCTCTGGTTATCTTCATCTATATCAAAACCAATGTCGCAGAGATTTGATCCTATTACGAATTTGGGATCAGGAAATTTGTAAAGACCTTTTTTATCTCGTATGAATCTGATGAATGGCTCATTTTTGTAGGAGCTCCTAAACATTTTCCATAAATCTACTTCCGAAACACTCCGATCCATAAATGTATGATTAGTAGTTAGGATTCCCCTGACAATATTGACAGCATGGGGGCTCAGGCTAATCTTGATGTCCTTCTTTGCAACTAGGCTAAGTTCTTGTTCAATTTCACCTGTATGTCGATGTTTTGCTGGTTTGTATGGTCTTATGACACCGTATCTCATTGCATGATGAGTTCCTGCATTGGCCTGGGCGCCTGCACCCGAAGATCCTATTTTACTGTCAACAACTATGCGATTGGTTTCTATAACTTTGTTTTCAACAAGAGGCTTGATCGCAAGAAGGGACGTGACGGCCATGCATCCAGGACAGGACACTAACTGAGATCTCCTTATCTCCTCTCTATGCAATTCTGGAACTCCGTATGCAGACTTAGCGAGGAGCTCTGGGAAAGGGTGCTCCCAGCCATACCATTTTACATAGTCTTTAGGATTTCTCAAACGAAAGTCGGCTGATAAATCGATTATCCTGATCCCTCTTGCGTATAGCTCTTTAACTACCGTGTTTGCTTTTCCATGTGGGACTGCGGTGAAAACTAAATCACAGGAATTGACCAACTTTTCAATATCCATTGGAGAAAAAGTCAAATCTATGAAACCTTTTAGGCTTGGATGAACTCTATGCACATATTCCCCGGCCCTTTGTCGGGACGTCACCGTGCTCACTTCGGTCTCTGGATGAGAAACAAGGAGGCGTAACAGTTCACCGCCGACATAACCTGATGCCCCAACGACTCCAACTTTCATTATCTGTTTCTTGGTTCTCTGTTAATAGCACACTTTATGAATTTTGTCATATTAATGAAGCGATCCCTCGGCTACGGTTATTTCAGTGGCAATAACACTTCGTGACTTCTCAGGTTAGCTCTTGGCGATCTTTATTGCATAATCTAAAATTGCATCAGCAATATCCACTTCCGAAACATCTTGAGCACCCCTAAATTCGACGGTATTATTTATTTCATGTACCAAAAGACCTCGACTCCTATCTTCCATGAGATCTACGCCAAGGATACCTCCACCTACGGATCTTGCGGCCCTGAGAACGATATCCTCGAGCTCATTTGTTATGGTAGCTTTTTCCGCCTTCCCTCCCATGGCTACATTTGTTCTCCATTCATTGCCCGGGGAGTAGCGATAAATCGCCGTAATTACGTTGTCATCTACTACGATACATCGTACGTCACGCGGAGGCCTCTCGACCATCTCTTGAATATAGTAGATGCGGGATAGAGCATTTCCGTTTTCTTCTCTCGTCTCAACTAAAATATTGGCGGTCTCTTCATCTCGAATTGGAAACACTCCTCTCCCCCAAGACCCGATGAGTGGCTTAAGAACAGCAGGGTAGCCCATTTTGTTCAACATCTTCCTAGCACCCTCTGCGCTGAATGCGAAACCGGTCTCAGGGGTTGGTATATGGTGCTTAGCAAGATGTAAGGAAGTTACTAATTTGTTTCCACAGATTTCTCCTACGTTGAAATTGTTTATTACCTTGTAGCCCAGGAATTCCAGGCACGAGGTAAGATATAAGCCCCTGAAATAGCTTACCGTTCGCTGGAGCAATATGCCTCCAAATTGCAAATCGCTTTTCCTACTAGAAGTACTTAAGATTAGATTCTTCGCGTCTATTAACTGCGCGTTTAGATTCTTTTTTATTGCCTTATCATAAAGAGCCCTCTCTTCGAATCGCAACTTGTCGTATATTATACATATCTCTACCATCTACTGGCCCCAATCTTCACCTATAGATTCTGCGGGCTTTAATTCTACTCTTTCCTCTGTCTTCGAGGCAATCTCAAAATCAGCCCCGCAGTCAGGACAGGTTAAGATCTCTCCTACCACTGCGTCATCAGGAGCATTTATTTCTGCACCGCAATCCTTACATTCTATCTTCAACTGTCTCCCTCCTCCTTTTGTTTGTGAGACACTTCCTTATTTGCTATGGCATTTGCCATTATTGTTTGTAACCCCCACAATTCAACGAATCCCTTTGCCAATCCCTGGTCAAAGGCCGACGAGCCACCGTAAGTTGACATGTTGCTCTTGTATAGGGAGTATTCGGACTCTCTACCTGTTACACGCAAACATCCATTGTGCATCTTGAGTTTAACTTTTCCATTGACCCTTTCTTGTGTTTCCTCTATAAACTTATCCAGGTCCACCCTAAGCGGATCATACCAAAGACCTGAGTAAACAAGCCAGCTCCAACTTTCCTCGACAATTGCCTTAAAGCGAAGTTCATGGTTGGTCAGTACCATTTTCTCCAAATCCCTGTGCGATTCAATTATCGCAAGGGCGGCGGGAGCCTCATAAACCTCCCTAGACTTTATGCCTATAACTCTATCCTCAATATGATCGATTATACCTACCCCGAATGAGCCGACAATACGAGTCAGTCGTGCAATCAAATCGTTAATGTTTGTCCTGTTACCATCGATAGAAACAGGAACACCTTTCCGAAATTCTATTTCGATTTCGCCGATACCATCTTTGTGGAACGATACAAATCGGAATGCGTCCTCGGGTGGTTCAAGAAATGGGTTCTCTAACTCACCTCCCTCTATCGACCTACCCCAGATGTTCTCATCCACACTATATTTTTTAGCCTCGTCACTGACTGGAATATTTTGTTCCTTTGCAAATGTCATCTCTTGATCTCGTGTAAGGTTCATATCCCTTATAGGAGCAATAATTTTGAGTCTGGGATCCATCGCTCGAATCGCGAGATCGAACCGCACTTGGTCGTTGCCTTTACCGGTACAGCCGTGTGCGACATTTGGAGCATCTTCCTCCTGTGCGACCTCTACTAGTTTAGAGGCGATTAAAGGTCTAGCCAAGGCGGTACCGAGCGGATATTTATTCTGATACAACCCATTGGCTTTGATCGAAGGAATTATGAAATCACTTGCAAATTCTTTCTTTAGGTCGACAAAAATATGCTTCAGACAACCAGCCGATCGAGCTCTCTTCTCGATCTCATAAAAGTCATCATCCTGACCGCAGTCTACTGTTAATGTAATAACATCCAAATTATGCATGGTCTGCAAATACCTTATGCAGACCGTTGTATCTAGCCCACCTGAATAGGCAAGTACTACCCTTTGCTCAGCCATACTACAGGCGCATCCTTTTATGGTATTAAATTTATATCTTATGCTTCACGGCTTGATCTGAGAGGAAGTCCTGAAGGGCATCCAAAAAAGTTATGAGATAGATCTGCTGTATAGCTATGCAATACATTTTCAGGTAGATAGGTAAATACCTGGAGCTGGAGAACTGGTATAATTCAACCTCATCAGGCAAACGATAATACTACCGATAGAATAAATTGTTCCCAGTTGCTACAATATCTCGATAGTTGTTAAATTGCCATGTACCGCCGATACACCCTTGATGAAGTAAAGCACAAAATTATGAGTCTTCTGCAAGGTAACAGCGCAGGACTGTCGGGTGTGGAACTTGCAGAAAAAACTGGAATCAATAGGATGACGATGTCCAAATATCTAAACGTCCTGCTGACTCTTGGTCTTGTAAGGAGAAAAAAAGCAGGTCCGGTCAATATATGGTATTTGAACTCAGGCATCACCGATCTTGAATTTCCAATTAATTACCTCGAAATACAACAAAACTATATGACAGCTACTTTCCAAAATGACCCAGACAAGTCACATGGGGTGATTCTGAGCGCACTAAATTCGACCCCGGATAAAATAAAAGTCCTAAGCGAGGTCATTATCCCTACTTATAATACTTTGAATGAGCTTTATGACAGGGGGCGCCTTGGAGAGACAGAGAGGACATCAATACTAACCACTCTAGCAGAGACAATTGAACTGATAAAATTTAATTCGCAGGTAGAAAGCACAATGCAGAATGCGCATGTCCTTTTTGTGGCTGGTTCTGAGGATAGAATTGTTTTGGCAAAAAGCGGCGCCCTTGAGCTCAAAATGCTCGGTTGGAATTCTTCATACATAGGAAACGTTGAGCGACTTATAGATCCCTTCTTTGATATTGATTTCCAACGTTACATCATAAAATCATGGAACGAGAAAAGAGGGTTGATGATATTATGTATTTTCTCATCTCAAGAGAGTTCTCTGCGTTTTCTATCGCTTGCTGCAAGCTCTCTCAAGTCCAAGCTTAAGGGAGAACTATATACCGTAATATTCACCACGTCAGAGTTGGCGAAAAGGCATGAAGACATAGGGGCCGATGCAGCATTTAACAACTTACAATCATTAGTTGAGTGGTGTGAGAAAAAATATAGCACCTATAGAGGATAATAATTCATAATTGATTATAATAGATAGGGAGGCACCAATAACGAGTTGCCCCTAATGGTCGGCATTATTTCTTATTCACTGGAATTAGCAGGTCTATATCCGTGTTTCCTCGTCCCTGTACCTGGTTAGCAAGTTATGTGGGTTCTTCCCGTTCTACATAATGCTTTTATTAGGATTTAGAGAGAGAAGTAGAGAGTTATTAATTGGTGAATTTCTGTCCTGAATGCGGCGGAGATTTGAAATTTGATCCTGCCAGCAAAGACATGATCTGCAAAAGCTGCGGTTTATTTGCCTCTAGGGAAAAACTCGAGGAATTACGAGAGAAGGGAAGGGATCAGTTGAAAGATGGACGGAATACTCTGCACGATGATTATCTTGATTGGTGGCAGACTTCAAAGAAAGAAAAACAAAATAGGTAAACCATAAGGCAAACGACGGACTAACAGACTAGCCAAAACTAGGGTCTTTCTCCTTCCTCCAGAAAAGTCGGATATACGGTTTGTTTTTCCTTGGTGGTTTTTAGCATCGACATGAATTTTAGTTCAACTACCCTTGAACATTTCCTTACGCTGTTGACCAGAATATCCCGCATCTGTTCTAGATTTCTAGCGCGTAACTTCAGTAGGAGATCAAATCTGCCATGCATCTCTAAAATTTCATCACTGTCTGAGGGAGTGTTAATGACTTCTTATGCATATCTCGGTTCAGGCCAATAGCGTTCACGGAAATATTAAATTTGTTAGTTAATCCCGGAGTCGAGTAAATGTTTATTTCTAGCGTGTACGGTTGTATCTGAAGCCCCCACCTGTTTAGCTACTTCAACAAATGGAGTTGATAAATCCTTTCATAGGATATTGATAATTTTTAAACTGATTTGTCTAAAATGCTATTATCAGTCAACTAGACATCCATGAATGAAATCTGCGAATTCCTCAGATAAATGGATGATATCGTGTAATCGAGTATAAACACTAATAATATCCTCTATAATAGTTCAGCTGCTCCACGCAACCATGTCACAAAAGCTCTGTGTTAAATGTCGAACTGGTATGGGTGTATTCAACAGACAGTACTCTGGCGAAACCCTTTGTAAAAGATGCTTTCTTTCATCAATTGAAGAGAAAACACAAAAAACGATAAACAAGTTCTCGATGCTCCGTCATGAAGACAGAGTTGCAGTTGCAGTATCTGGCGGTAAAGATAGTCTTTCCCTATTGTATGTTTTGACTCAACTCTTTGAAAGAAGCCATCGCGCTCCACCAATTGCAATTACGGTGGACGAGGGAATTAGAAACTATAGAGACGAGTCATTGGCAATTGTGAAGGAGTTTTGTGCAAATTTAAATATAGAAAATAAAGTCATCAGCTATAAGGAATTGTATGGGCGCGGGATGGATGAAGCAATGCTGGAAAGGCCGTCGTCCAAAATGTCCTCTTGTTCTATCTGTGGAACATTTCGGAGAAGAGCAATTGATTTGGCAGCAGAATGTGTCAATGCAAATGTTATAGCAACCGCCCACAATTTGGATGATCAGTTGCAGACTTTTATGATTAACATGATGGCTGGAGACATACAAAGGATAGGATGGACGTATCCTGGCCCCTCCACCCCTAGATACCATAACCTAAAGAAAATAAAGCCCTTCTGCGAGATTTATGAAAGGGAGATTGTTTTTTATGCTCTACAGCGAAATATTCCGTTTCAAACAGAGGATTGTCCTTATATGGATGAGAGCATCAGGACGCAGATAAGAGAGTTTATCAATACACTAGAAACTAGAAGACCGGGAATCAAATACAATCTCTACAATTCTGTATTAAAGATTTCTAAGAATCTGAGAAATATTCCTACGGATATCAGCCCCCAAAGGTGTCAAGAGTGTGGACACGTATCAACTTCAAGAATTTGCTCAGTATGTAAAACTACATCAATCCTGCAAAAAGATCATCTATAATAAATTTAGTCAAGAACATTTACTTTGATTTTTTTGCGTGCTGGTCAGATAATCAACAACTAAGCGCAATTGTTAGCAAGCAACCATCTAAACTCAGACTAAGGTAACGGCAAGATACTCACTCTGAAACTAGTCTCTAGCTATAACTTCTCTCTTCTGGTTTTTATTGAAGATTGCTTTTTGGCAGCTTTCATATTGTCTTCCTTCACCTCTTGAATATCTTCAGATTCTGAGTTTTCCACCTTTCTTCGGTTTCCAGAGCCGGAATCTGACAACTACTTCAAGGCACCATTAAATTAATATAAATTTTTAGGTGTTTGGAAATTCCTCGAGCAGATCCAAAAAGCCCAAGCGTACGAGCATCGTTACGAGGCGAAACCAGAATCATATAACTAATAGCCTTTTTCGATTTATCTTTGCAATTTCCAAGAGTGCAGTCCGTCGGTCCTAAACTATTACTAAATTGTTGGTTCACCTTTCATTTAATTATTAATGGGTTAATATAAAGAAAAACGCAAGGGTAGACAGAAATATAGATCAGTTGAATGCTAAATTATCGTTACTCTGTAGCAAGCTATGAAAAATGTCAGCTGCGAAGATAGCTAACATTCTTGATTTGCTAAACAGAAGGCCTTTTGTTACAGAATTTATTTTGGAAAAAAGAGAAGTCCTGACCTTACATAGTTCTTAAATACTATCTTTATCTTTTTAAAGATAGCAAATTGAATGAAGACGATCTCAAGAAGGTTTGGTTTTGTGATGATTGTGGATCGAGTTTTTTCTTCAACTCCGACGCTTTGGATCATAGGAAATTGAGTAGACACTTCCGAATAACGAAGTATGATTTTCGTTCTGGAAGAATATCAAACGATCCCTCTCGTTGACGTGTTCTGATGGGTACTAGCTTATACAAAATACATTTTCGGACCTATATCGTGAGTTTCTCACATTCTATATTCCGTGTGGCCCCTATCATCCTGCAATAGTTTCACAATTTAGCTCTAACAAAGAAATTAGTGCTAGTGTAAATCATCTCATCACCAATGCGTCATATACTTTGGTAATTACGATTTTAGCGTTTTCAATAAACCAGTTTAGCGATTGCTGTATTTGCGTCTCAAAGGAAGACCAAATTATCATGGAAACAACAAATACAGCTACTCCTATAATGCCAGCTATTTTGTATTTTTCGGTGCGGCTAATGTTATCGTCCGAGTATTCCATTTCTCTATTCTCCTTTGGAAGTTCTCTTAGGTTGAACAAAAGAATGAAAAAGCGCCCGCGGAATAGCCAAAGAGGGAATGACTTTTTCGCTTTCTAAATTGAAAGTTTGCAAATAATTTAGCATTCGCAGCGGAAGCATCGGTACGGAGAGGATGGATGGGAATTAAAAGTTTTCTTGGCTGCTATAACCGGAGCATAAGCAGACTGGCGGGACTAAAAAAATGGTTTGATGACCAATTGGTTAATAATCCTTAAAGACCCCAGTTCGCATTCCTGCCCCGTCAATCACTTAAATGGATATACCAAGATGGAATTCTTGCACATGTAGTGATTGTTCATATCCTATTCTCCTCCCTGAAAGGAGAAGGATCTGAAAACCTTTTACTGCAAAAAACATTCCGACAGATGACTTGAAATAATGGAGAGATATCTTTCACATTTCATATGATAGGTGATTATGAGGGGGAACAGTTAGTGAGATTGGCAAGGGAGGCAGTTGAAAGCTTTCTCATAAATAATGCTGGAAAATCCATCATTACTAGAATCCCTTTTGCAGAAAAGATGGGAGTGTTTGTCACCTTGATTCACCTGGATGAGAAAGGACAGGAAAGCCTGCGAGGATGTATAGGATTCCCTCTTCCTGAAAAAGAACTATTCGAATCAGTAGTTGAGGCTGCAATAGCAGCTGCTACGGGTGACCCTAGGTTCCCGCCTCTGTCCCCAATGGAGTTTACCCGAACAATATTTGAGGTGAGCGTTCTAACTCCCTTAGAGATAATAAAAGTAAAACATCCGGCGGAGTATTACAAGCATATTGAGGTTGGAAGAGACGGTTTGGTATTAAGGTGGGAGAGAGGATCTGGACTATTGCTGCCACGAGTCGCTCGAGAGATGGGATGGGATATCGATGACTACCTCTCAAATATATGTTTCAAGGCAGGGGCCTCACCAGATGCCTGGGTAATGCCAAATTCAGAACTTTATAAATTTCAGGCTATCGTCTACAGAGAGTCTGAACCTGGCGGCAGAGTAATAAAATTACGATAGGTAGTTTGAGGGCATCGTGTTTAATTTTGGAGGCTTTAGATTGCATTGGCATCTTCATTTTATTCGATGGATTGATAGTAGAATTCGATCTTGTTTAACCCGAATCCCTTGACACGTCTAATTTTGCCTTGCTTGGTAAGGTGAAGTATAGCATAGTGGGCCTCATACTTGCTTCCCAGATCTCTTTCAATGTCTTTTGCAGTTACCCTTCCACTTCGAGTCTTTATTATCGTATATACTGACTCCATAACCTTTTGTTTTGATGATCTATTGATCTGAACACTATTGGTCGACATGTGTTTTGTTACATGAGAAGTGGGACTAAAAATAATTTAGTTTACTATATTTTACCCCTTAAGCAGATAAAAATACCCATCCTGAGAGAAAAGGTCGATAACGCGCTTCTGTCCAGCAGACTCCAAGTCTGAGGGCGTATCTGGCATTTCCTACGGTTGAGACCTGCACTTAATAGACTAAGGGGTAATCATATTAGGTAACCAGCGCTTTTTTGACTAAATAACTTTTTTATGACTGTCAAACCATCTCAAGGCTGCAATATGAATAAGAATAAGACGGTGGCCATAAATACTTCAATCGTCTTATTGTGCTTGGCAGCAATCAATTGCTGGTCTATGAGCGAGAGTTATGCTCAAGATGTCGCAAGCAACAATAAAAACCAATTGTTCGTCACGTCCTTTCAAAACGTGGTTAACAAAGCGCTACTTTTAACTCATGATTTCGATATCGAAATTCAGAAATGGAAAAGAGGTGAGCAGAACAATGAAACCATGGTATCAATTACGGATTCTTATGTCCCCAGGTTTAAGGAACTCATTACTCTAGTGAAAGATTTGCAGACTCCCAAACAGTTCGAAAATGTAACAAAATTTTACTTGATGAGCCTACAGTCAGAGCTTCAAAGCAATCTTCATTATAGAAACAGCTTGGTATCAGGTAATACGACAGAGAGTTTGCTATCCTCAAAGTTATATTCTGATGCTCTCAGATACGAAATGGAATCTTTTGGGGCGTTCAGGGCAGCCGCAGCCAAATCAGATATTGGATAGCTACATTTTATTCTTCTTCGATCGTTCGTAAATTCTTTTACCCCCTAGCCGAAAGTAAAGACAACAACTTACTGAAAAATAGCTTCTTGACGAGTCAGACAAGATGAGTCTAGTGGTTTTCTGACAATGAAGGTTAATTGAGCGCGCATGTCGTTTCTAAGCCCGTGGACGACTGGAAAGATTGTTATTAAGCATAACAGATGCATATTCAGCTAAAATGACCGCTGGAATAGAGCATATCCTAGGGCAGATTACCGAACTTGATTCAATGCTAGAAGATATAAACCAAAAAATATCAAAAATCAGCGAGGAAATAAAAACACAATTTAGCCTATCAAGTTCTGGTATGTCGGTAAACCAAAATTACTTATTGAGTGGCATTCAAAGGAGTCCAAACCCTAAGAACTATATAGTGACAAGTAAAGGTATAGAAGTCGTAGGAGAGCAAGAAATTACGCCAGTTTCAGTGTTCCTTGATGCAGTTATTCAGTTTGCAAACGATCCTAACCGAAAAATCATCGTTCTAAAGGAGCTGGTCAAGCATCTACAGAAGATGAACGAAACAGCATCCAACAATTCAATGACCTCGTAAGTCTATATCCACTTCAACTAATTACTGAATGCGCCGATTTGTATGTCTCATTATCGCAAGGTAATTGACTTTTGCTACAAACTCAACGTTCTATCCCGGGAAGCAAATAGCGGAGGACTGCCGTGCGGGCACATTAATGAATCATAAACTCTCTTTAGATAATCTTAAAATGTCGCAGTTCAGAATTATGCGGAATGAAGTGCGCTTGTTGTGGAGAAGAGATGGAACAATATAGGAGAAAAGAAAAGACCATCAGTTTGGTATGCAGAGCGTGCGGCCTTACTAATTCTGTAATTGTCGATCCGGATTCACCTAAAGAGATCATCTGAGAGATAGACATTCAGGAGCCAAAGAGTCAACTCCGTCCCTCTGATCAAAGCCTGAGATGTGAGTATTGATTGAGCGAAACATCCATGCATTATCCTCCTGGTTTCTAGATGGAGAGGAATGCGAAAAAACGGAGGGCAACTAATTTCGAGGCCATTTGATCTTTTAGACGACAAGATTTTCGCAACTATCTCATAATTTAACGGTTGAATATAATAGGAGCTTGCAAAAAGAATATCGCCGGGTTCGATAGACCCAATAACTCTTCTTCAGTAGTTAATTCTTCAATGCGGCTTGTGTCAACTCCCTGGAATGTTTTTTCAAATAACATTATCCAGCGCCTAAAATAGTCGTAACTCTGGTCATTTGATTCTGGGATTTTGTTTACAA
>JAREAJ010000033.1 GCA_029240395.1 Nitrososphaeraceae archaeon | reverse complement strand
CGTGCTTTGTGTTTGGAGATTTTTCTTGCTTTGATGTAATCTACGAAATAGAAGAGATATGTTCTCTCGCTTATTTTGAGAATCCAAGGAATAAAGGACTCCTTAGTATCTGTCTTGTCTTCAACTCTGAACTTGGAGATTTTGAGAAATTCTCTGAATGATTGACTGTCGAACATCTTCTGGGGCCGAGGTTCGTGATTAAAATCAAAAGGGTCTGCTATAATAGTATAGCCCGAGGGTTTCAAGAGGGAATGAACTGAAGGAAGTAATTTCGACGCATCTAATAAATTTATCATATTAAACACGGTAACTAGATCGAATTTTTCTGACTTAAATGGCGGTAAGAGGCAATCTGCAACACAAAATTCTACATTTCCTATTTTAGATTCAAACATCCGCTTTCTGGCTTCTTTAATAAAAGAAAAAGACAAATCAATTCCTGTGGCAAACGCATACTTGTTGGCAAGTGTTAAGGTACTATAGCCTAGCGAACAACCCATGTCAAGGGCTACGCCGTCCATTTTTGGGCTTATTCCATGAATTACTCTGTTGTATAATTCATTTGGTTTTAGTCTCCACCTCAAAGAGCTCAGGAATCGATCTTTCGGATCATGGTCATATTGCGTCCATCTATACGGTGCAAACCAAACGCCTTCCTCTTCGTAGCGGTCGCTTTCAATTTGGGACGTCTCTAGATGCCTACTTGCTTCTCTTAGAAAGCCTTTCATTTTCTCAGTTCTTGTCGTCATTAACCATTTACCGTATGTGGAAGTCCTTCTTTGGACATATGCTGAGAAGTTTTTTACAATGATCGGGATACCCTCTATTATTGGATAAACAGCTTCACAATGAGGACATTGCAAAAATCCTTCGATACATTCTGTGTCGCTAGCCTCATGTAGTGAAACTAATGAAAGCCTAATCTCCCTGTCTTCATGTTGAAGACATAAGAGATGGTTAGCAAATTGTTTTTTCACTGTCTAATCTGCATTGTGGTTAATGGTATTTATCATCATACCACGTTAGCACTCTGATCACCCATATACCAAACTTCAAACTAACGAATCAGATGACTAATAATTTATCCGAAATAGGTTAGGAAACTTACCTTATTGCTTTGTAAACCCAGAATATATATTTCGATATGACATCTGCAAATCAACATTGCGACCAAAAATTGATTTAACTCTAATCATGTCGCTCAAGAATTCGCTTTCTCTTTTTTCTTTGATAATCCTCGTAAGTGTGTCGGTCTGAGCAAGATACTCGGAAACATATTTTTTGGTGTACAAGTTCTGAGACATTATAGAAACAACAAGATTAGGATCGTCACTCAAAATTCCTTGCATAAGAAGGAGTTGAGTTCTAAAGAAAGTTCCAGCTATTTTTTGCAAATATGGTATGTCCTCAGTTGATAAAAGCTTGGCAAATGTTATATTTACAAAATAAGTTAATCCTAGAATTATAGCCATGTACCTGTCATGAACTTGGGCGGTAGGTAGTACTATAATTTCCGATCCTCGCAGTAGAGACGACAGAACATCAGATTCTGTTTTCTCGTTTTTGACTGGAACGAGGAGCACCCTTGTATCTCTAATACTGGACGCCCCTGGTCCAAACATCGGATGAATGCAAAGAGGGAGAATCTTTCTGGAGTATTTTTTCAATTCCAAAAAAGTTTTGGCTTTAACTGAGGAAATCTCTGCAAGGATTCCACCTGATTTCATACTCAAAGCACAGTTCCTAATGACAGATGGAGCGCTGGCAATAGGCACACAGACCAATACAAGATCCGCTTCTCTTACGCAACGTTGCATATTCGAACACAATGTCACATTCGGAGGAGGTTTCCGTAGTACTTGCCGGTCGTACGCCAACACTTTCATTTCTGATTTCTTAGAAAAGTGTCTCAAAAACCATGAACCCATTTTGCCGCCTGCGCCAATGATAGATATTTCTTGGATTTCCGTCATCGCACGCTCAAGACCGATTCGATAATTTCTAATCCTCTTTTTAGCAGTTCTTTTGGCTGACAGGCCGAAATTCTTATAAATTGTTTATAGTTTTCTCCAAATCCGCTTCCTGGCGCAACCGCGACTCCTAATTCTAAGAGTATATTTACTAGTTCCGCATCGGTCTGGATCGAGCCATTTAAACGTGGATAAACATACATTGCCCCTTGAGGACTAACGAAATCAAGTGACATCTGACGTAGTTTCTTTGATATTAAATCCAATCGTTCCTTGATTAGTTTCACGTTCCCAGCAGGATTGTAATCTATTGCGCTCAATGCTGCATGTTGCATGGGTTCTGCTACACTGGTCAAAGCAATCGCCTGAATCCTCGCCATCTTATCAATAATCTCCTTCCGAGCAATTCCATAGCCAACTCTGAAACCCGTCATGGCGCATGATTTAGAAAATGATGAAACTACTATGATTTTGTCATATTTGTAGTGAGTCAAGCTTGTAAACCTGCCATACACGTAATCTGAATAAACCTCGTCGCTTATCAAATATAGTTCGTTATCCCTAGCTAGGGAGATTATTTTTGAAATTTCTTTTTCATTTAACACTTTGCCGGTCGGGTTGTTTGGATAGTTCAGAATGATCACTTTAGTATTTTGACCTATCATTTCCTCCAATTTTCTTAGATTGGGGGTCCACCTTTCTTCGATGGTCGTCTGTAGGATTTTTATTTTTCCACCTGCAAAGTCAACAAACTCGCGATAGGCGGGCCAGGATGGATCAATTGAAATTACCTCCTCTCCTTGCTTTAATAGAGCAAGCATGGCCGAAAATATAGCAAATCTTCCTCCAGATGTTATAATCACCTCGTCATCTGTGATCCCATTGCCAACTTTATTTGCTATGGCCTGACGTAGCCTGAGCAAACCTCTAGAATCTGTATAATGATACTGTTTCATTTTATATGACTCGAGTAAGGCATTTCGCACGCTTTTAGGAGGCGGAAAGTCAGGCTCTCCTACCTCCATATGTATGATCTTCTTGCCTGAGCTCTCAAGTTCTTTGGCCTTCATAAAAACGCTCAAATGAGTATTTTTCAATGTAATATCCTCAGTTCTTCTTTGCTGTATCTGCTGCAGCCGAACCGACTCCGCCAGCAATATATTTAAGAGCCGTCCCGAGAAAGTAGGATCGATTCCAAGTTTATTGGAGAATTCGAAAACAGAGCTACGTATCTCCTGCTCAACACTTTCATCCTGTATATCAATATTTAGATTCCCTTTGATGGTTCCTATCCGTTCTGAAAGCTCCATCCTTTTGTGAGCTTTGGCTATAATATCAAGGGTAACGTCTCGGATCTCAGCGCGCAACTTGCCTAGTTCTTCGGGTTTTGCTTTTTTGACCATATCTTTAAAACAGGTCCTATGAATCCAGATCTTAAAGCATGGTCTGCGATAACTGCAGCAACTATAGATTCTACAACTGGGGGCGCCCTTGGTACTACGCATGGGTCGTGCCTACCAGCCACATTGATGTCTACTTCGGAGAGGCTAGAAAGATCTATAGTACTTTGTGTACGACTAATTGAAGAAGCGGGTTTGAAGCCAATACGCATTTTTATAGGCATGCCGTTGGATAGTCCACCCAAAATCCCGCCTGCGTTATTTGTCTTTGTCACTATTTTATTGTTTTTGATGGTGAACAAGTCATTGTTCTCAGACCCTTTTTTTTCCGAGCCGAGAAATCCGGATCCAAATTCGATCGCTTTGACTGCCGGGATGCTAAATACTGCTTTGCTAATATCTGATTCCAAGGATGAAAAAATGGGTTCGCCCAAACCTACTGGCAGACCCGTGCATATACATTCGACAACTCCACCCAAAGAGTCGCCTTCTCTCTTGGTTTGAAGTATTATTTCTCTCATCTTATCAGCGGCAGTCAGGTCGGGACACCGAATATCATTAGCATATCTATTCTTTTTTGCATTTTCTAAATCAATTTCGTTTGCCTTTATTTGACCAATCTGGACTGTATAAGCAGTAATCTCTATACCTAAAGTAGAATAGAGTAGCTTCTGAGCGACTGCGCCTGCCATTATAAATGATGCAGTCAACCGTCCTGAGAATCTACCTCCTCCTCTGTAATCTGCATATCCACTGTACTTTACCTTCGCAGGATAATCAGAATGCCCGGGACGAGGTTTGCTTATAATCTCCTCATAGGAACGAGAATCAGAATCTCTATTCCATATTAACATACATATTGGCGCACCCGTGGTGAAACCTTCAAACACTCCTGACAGAATTTCTACCCTGTCTTCTTCCTTTCTCTGTGTTGAAATTATAGACTGTCCGGGTTTTCTAAGATCAAGTAGAGGTTGTATATCCCCTTCATTCAGCTGTAACCCTGCAGGGCAGCCGTCGATAACCATCCCTACACATCTGCCATGACTTTCCCCAAAACTAAGGCAAGCAAAGCGTTCGCCGATTACGCTACCCACCATTGTACAAGTAGAGAAAGCTTATTGCTACTCTATATATATTCCACCCCAGAATATTAACTAACACAAATTGTGATAAGACGATCGGTCTTAATGTTTTGCAAGTGTTTACCGCGAAACATTGATGTCTACCTCTCTATTGATACCACGAGAAGGATATTTTCGAAAAAGTAATTGTCTATTATTATTGAAAACTTATCTTCGCGCCGAGCCGTTTTAGATCAACTAAGAAATTCGGGTATGAAACATCAATGGATTCTGCACCTTCGATTTCTGATTTTTCTGTCATTAGCGATGCGATTGTAAAGGCCATGAATAACCTATGGTCGTTAAAGGTTTGAATACTAGAATTCCTGAGAATCCGTGGAGGGACTATAGATAATTGATCTTCCGCCTCTACAACTCTAGCTCCAAATTTCTTTAATTGGGACGCTATAATCGCGACCCTGTCGGTCTCCTTCCATCGTGCATGAGCAATGCCTGTAATTTTAACAGGAGACGTAGCTTTCAAAGCCAGTATGGAAATAACCGGTAACAGATCGGGAGCATCAGTAAGGTCGAAAGTACCTCCTTCTATTGTTTTGGAACCGGTTACTCTAACCTCTCCTCGTCTCATATTGACTTTTATTTCAGCGTTCATTTCCTTTAGGATTTCCAATATCTTTGAGTCGGCTTGAGGTAGTGAGAAATTTAATCCCTTTACGGTGAGGGTTCCGCCTACCGTAACACCTGCTACTAGTAGCAATGCGGCTGCAGAGAAGTCTCCGGGAACTTGGAATTGGGTAGGCCTGTATTTTTTGTTTTCAATATAGTACTCTGACAAATCCTTTTCAGAATCAACGAGGACTCCAAACTTTTGCATGCTGGATAAAGTTGATTTGACATAGGGTTTCGACACTTGTTGCCCCCTCACTTGAATAGATACCGGCCTTGTTGCATAGATTGATGATATTAACAACGAGGAAAGAAATTGGCTTGAGATATTCCCATTAATTGTGACATGACCCCCACGGATACCCCCGCCCTTGATTAAAAGTGGAGACAGACCATTCATCTGAGAAGAAAAACATACAACGCCAAGTTGGCTTAAGCCATCAAGTAAGGGTTGCATAGGTCGTTTGCGAAGGCTTGCGTCCCCAGTCAGGACAGTAAATCCTCTCCTTGTCAGGGCGGCCATTGCAGCATATATTCTAATTGTGGTTCCAGAATTTTCTGCATTGATGATGTTTTGGGGCGTATCTAAAGGGTATTTTCCATCAATAGTTATTCTGGCTCTGTGTTGATCGATGTTTATTCCAAGAGCACGGGAAGCGGATAATGTCGCTATTGTATCTCTGGATATTAAGGGCATATTGATGATAGACTCTCCATTGGCTAGTGAGGCGATAGCTATTGCTCTGTGAGTATAGCTTTTGCTCGGTGGGCATCGTACCACACCATTGATTCTGGACCGCTGGAGTTGAATTCTAACCAACTATTACCTTGACACTTGCCTTTTCATTATTAGCTTTGGAAACTAGAGTGACACCATCGTATGTATCAAAGATTTGTCTGATGTCGTCTACATGTTCCTTGTATGTGATAACGGCTACTGACGGTCCATTTCCAGAAATGCTGGCTGCCAATGCTCCCCTTTGTATGCTTGCTAAGATCGGTTCATAGTCACCACATAGTGCAGAAGTAGTTAGTAAGCCGTTCAGCTTCATAGCTTTCCAGTAATGTCGAGCATTAGCTAAGTTAAACGCTTCCATGAATAGATCTGAGAATGCATACAAATTACAGATTTTTCCTCGTCTCTTATTGGCTGGAAGAAAGATTACAACGAATAAATCAGCTGGTGCCTCTTCCCTATGCATAAGTTTGAATCCATAGTTGTTTGTTACCACAAATCCCCCGAAGTAACATGCCGTCGAATCATCGTAGGCTCCTGTTATAGTGACGCCTGCGTCTAATGATGCACGTATTGCTGATTTCAGAATAACATTATCGTCCAAATCGTTGCCAACAAGACCAGAACAAGCAAGTGCCAGAGCACTCGACACGGCACTGGAACTTTTCAACCCCACTCCGGCAGGAATTTGTGACTTTACATTTACTTTCACCAGGTTGTTTCTTGCTATTTGCTTTGGGAGAAGATTGTTTATCACTTTTTTTAGTAAATTGGTTCCCGGTCTGGGTTGAAAAAGGATCCCTTGGCCCTCTTGTAATTCTAGTTCGACTTTTACCTGTAAGGATATCCCTAGGGCTGAACCATAACCAGTTGCAATTGCGTTAACTATCGATATGGCTCCATGTATAGATGATTGAACTCGAGTATTTATGAAGGTTCACCTATTGTTCCCAGTAATGCCTTTTTCATAGCATAAATTGGGGCGGGTATCCCAGTCCAAATCTCAAAAGATTTCGCCCCTTGGTAAAGCAGCATCTCATATCCATATACTACATCTGCACCTGCATATTTTGCGTTTTCCAGAAATTCGGTGTTAACAGGTCGATATACTATATCGTACACTATTGCATCTTTATTTATGTCCTGATAGTCCAATAAACCAGGTTCATTACCCATTCCAATTGTTGTTGCATTTACAATCAATTCGGCCTTTCTCGAATATTTCGAGATCTCATCCCATGTAATCATGTTGCAATTTAGCTGGCGGGTCCTTGACATTTCTAACAAAGCCCTTGCTTTACCTTGCGTACGGTTTGCTATATTCACTTCCGAAATTCCTCTTTCAGCTTCTAATGCTGCCAATATAGCCCTCGCAGCACCTCCTGCTCCTATCAGGAGAACCTTTATTCCTATAAAATTAACGTTACGCAGATGCAATGGATGGATAAAACCGTAGATGTCTGTATTGTACGCCTTGAGAATACCACTGACGTTATGAACCGTGTTTACTGCATCTGCTTTGGAGGCGCTAGAGTCAAACTCATCCAAATATTTCATGGCTTCAACTTTGTGTGGCACCGTAATGTTGAAGCCAGATACCCCCGTGGCGCGAAGTGAGCCAATGGACTCTCCTAGCTCTCCCTTCTTAACTCTAAATGCTAAATAAGAGCTATTCAATCCTGCAGCCTTGAACGCAGCGTTTTGCATTGCTGGTGAAAGTGAGTGTTGTATAGGATCGCCAATGATACAATAGGTATTGCTACTATCTTTAATTTGCATCTGGTTTGCAGTAATTAAAGGAATTGATTCTGTCAAACAACCTTCTCATATAACCTAGTTCTGGTTGGCCTGGGGCTGTATTTCCGTCTACTGCTGCGTATGTAAATGGCGCATTGCCTGCCATCGTGCAGAGAATTCTCGATGTAACTCCAAGCTCACCCATAGCAAAAGCAATTAACTCTATTCCTGTAATACCTTCATAAAGCTCAAGCACTCTGAATGCATCTTCTAAGTCCTTTGCTGTTGTCACTATTTTTGCAAAATTGCTATATATTCTCAGTTGGTTTAGGATATGCCGTAATTGATCATTAGGAGGAGTACGTTTGAAGTCATGCCAAGAAACGAGAATAGGTGTTCGCTGGCTTGTCAAGAAGTCGGCTAGCTCGTCGTTATGTTTAATGGTGAAGTACTCAACGTCTAAAAGCATTGGTTCTGCTATGGACAATCTTTTTAACAATACAATTCTTTCATCCTCGCTCCCTCGAAATCTACCTGCTTCGCTCGGGGGCCTCAATGTGAATACTGCTCTGGACTTTATTGATTCAGCAATTTTTATGGCAGCATCTATTTCAGAGCTTTTCAAGAAGTCAAAACGAATCTCCAGGTAGTCTGCTCCCAAGGATAAAGCTTTCTTTATTTTTCTTTCTAAATCCTCCGTATTACCTGCTCCTATTGATCCACAAATCCTTATCAACTAAGATCTTGTGCTTCAGGTCAATTATAAAATAGTTTA
>JAREAJ010000087.1 GCA_029240395.1 Nitrososphaeraceae archaeon | reverse complement strand
TTTCAATTATGAAATTAGGATTTAGTAGCAACGCCTTTAAGAAATATTCGTTAGACCAGTGTATCCCTTTAATATCTCAGATCGGTTATTCTGCCGTTGAAATACTCTGTGACGTGCCACACGCATACCCACCTCAACACCAAGATGTTGTTGGAATCAGAACCCTCCTTTTGAGGCACAACTTGGAAGTTTCTAATCTTAACACCTTTACACTGTACGCGATTGGAGACACCTATCATCCTTCCTGGATAGACAAGGAAAGTGAAATGAGGCAAATTCGTTTGCAGCATACAATAAATTGTATAGAGCTCGCCAGTAAATTAGGCTGCAAGAATATATCAACGGAAGCGGGAGGACCATTCTATGAGTCAACCAATAATAAGACTGTGTTGATACGTCGCCTCATAAAAGAGATCAATGCTTTATCACAATTTGCAGAAGAACATGAGGTTAAGGTGCTCTTAGAGCCAGAGCCAGGACTATTATTAGAAACATCCAAAGACTTTTTGTCATTTATAAAACGTGTTAAATCCGACTACATCAGGCTAAATTTCGACATTGCTCACTTTTATTGCACAAGAGAAGATCCTACAGAGGCATTTTACAGGTTATCAGATTTCATAGAACATATTCACTTATCAGACATAGCTAGTAATAGGATTCATAACCATCTTATTCCTGGCCAAGGCTCAATTAACTTCAAAGCAGTATTTAAGGCAATAAACGATTTAGGGTATAAGGGAGTTGTAACAGTAGAACTGTATCCCTACCAAGACGATCCGATAAATGCGGCTGCCAAATCTTACGATTTCCTACAGCGTATACAAGCTGAAATCGATAGTTAGTCGGTATACGACTGGGATCGAATCGCACGGATTGCACTTACATTATAAAATATTCTCTGTAAATGAGCCATCAGAATCGAGATGCAGCTCGTTATCTTAGCTATAAAAATAAAAATATAAATACCAAACGTAGCCGAAACGTCTGGACTTGATTAAGCATGTATTATTAATTGATATCGTGGGCCTGGAACCTCGACACTTAGAATCAGGAGATCTATTGCCGAATATATCCAAAATCGCCACGGGTGGAGAATATTCAAAAATGCAGCCCGTTTTTCCTGCTGTGACCTGTACAGTCCAAGCCAGCGTATTGTCAGGTAAATATCCGAACGAACATGGAATCGTTTCAAACGGATTATATGATAGGAAGATACACAATGTATCTTTTTGGGAGCAAGCCAACAGCTTAGTTCAAACTGAGAGGGTATGGGACTTGATAAAGAAGAAAAGTCCATTTAACAAAACGGCCATTTTATTCGGACAGCAAACAATGTTTTCAAATGCAGACATTGTAGTTACACCAAGGCCTCTCCATATGGCAGATGAAACGATAATGTGGTGCTATTCGAAACCAGTTGGATACTACGAGGAATTAAAATCCAGGCTTGGGGAATTTAATCTAGCAAGCTACTGGGGTCCCCTGGCTTCTCAGGAATCGAGCAAATGGATAGTTAATGCAGCAGTCGACACTTTGAAAAACCAGCGGCCCTACTTTATGTTCACCTATATACCGCACGTGGATTATTCTGCCCAAAAGTTTGGCAAAAACAGCAATGAAGTCCGAGATGACTTGAGAAGAGCAGATGAGCTAGTGGGAAGAATTGTTCAACAGGTCACAGACTTGGGGGTGAAGGACGAGACGCTCTTTTTTATATTCTCAGAATATTCATTTAATGATGTGACGGATTCTGTTCCATTGAACCAAAAACTTCGAGATGCAAATTTACTTGCTGTTCGTAATATCTATAATAAGGAATACTTAGACTTAGAATTTAGCACAGCATTTGCAATGGTGGATCACCAGGTAGCACATATCTATACAAGAAAGGGCTTCGAGGACAGAACAAAAAAAGCCATAGAAGACTTTGACGGAGTAGAACGCGTGTTGACCCAGGACGAGAAAAAGAAAATGAAAATAGACCATAACAGACGTAGTGGCGATCTGATTGCGATCTCTCAAAAAGACAAATGGTTCAGCTACCAGTGGTGGTATGATACGGAAAAAGCTCCAAAATTTGCAAAGACCGTCGATATACACAGAAAGCCGGGATACGACCCGCTTGAATTATTCTTTGATTACAGGACCAAATCAATCGCTCAAGATACAAGTCTGATAAAGGGTTCTCATGGACTTGTCCCGGATGACTACGAAGACGAAGGTCATGCATTGTATATCTCTAGTCGGCCGACAGGTATGATGGAAAACATCAGTAAATATGGTCAAGATATTACATCCGCAGACCTTGGCAGATACATCATTAATTTACTAATGGGTTGATTGAAGGAATCCTTTTCCATCGAACCAATATGATAATTCAGCTGTTAATGGTAAAGTCTTTTGATCAAATATGATATGCTGACATCAGAGAGAGGTTATACAAATGCATTAAAGGATTACCTTGAAATTACTCGGAAGGAATTTGCGACTCACATTAGAGAGAGTCTTGTGAGGGAAGTTGGACAAAAAAAGATTGACCCGAAGTTTTTCTATGACGAGAAGGGCTCACGCCTTTTTGAAGAGATATGTCTTCAGCCGCAATATTACCCGACAAGAACAGAAATTGAAATATTAAAAAGATCAACCTTCGATATTGTTTCCAATCTTAATTGCACGTCAGCCAGTGTGATTGAATTTGGAAGCGGTAGTTCATTGAAAACAAGATTGCTTCTTAGGCAGTTTTTGAAACAAGGAATTTCT
>JAREAJ010000032.1 GCA_029240395.1 Nitrososphaeraceae archaeon | reverse complement strand
TGCGATGTATTCTGCGATTATCAAATCAGTTGAGAGCGGGAGGTGATCGCCGTGCTGTTCCAAGGATCCGATAGGAATTAGTGCGCGCCTATACTGCTTCGTCATTTGACCAAACTCGGTGGAAGTTAATCCACCTGCTACATCAATAGCCCCCATCCAATGACAGTACCAATTGCGCCGCTTATAATAGTGACTACATGTCTATATGCCTTGACAAGGTTTTCGCCAGGCTATAGGATATGCCCTGGAAAAGGCAGTGAGTTACAGATGTATTAGGACCTCTCCCTGAATTGAACACGCCCCCAGTAAACCTCAAGCTTATCCTCCAAGTATAATTTGATCGCTTTTACAAGAGACTTTGCCTCTAGTTCACGGCCTTTTTCCTTTATAGATTCGAGGGTGTCGGATGGAAGCACACTAAAGGCATCCTGGCAGATTATCGGACCCTGATCAAGCTCATCAGTAACGAAATGAGCAGTACACCCGACTATTTTTGCACCTCTTTCGTATGCTTGAACATAAGCGTACGCGCCTGGGAACGCCGGTAGAAGAGATGGATGGATATTTATTATTCTGTTAGGATATCTCCATACAAAATTGGGACTTAGAACTCGCATATACCTTGCCAATACAATCAGATCGACATTGAAATCCTCAACTATTTTCAATATGTGGGTTTCCGCTTCTTCTTGGCTATTCCGGTGATCTACAATAAGGTACTGGACCCCTGCATTTTTTGCGAGTTGCGCAAATGTATCATCCGCTCCAACGATGACCGAGATGTTTGAACTGATTTCACCCTTCGATCTTGCGTCCAAAATTTTTTGAAGACAGTGTTCTTCTTTGCTCACAAGAATAGCAATATTCTTTAACCGATCCGGTTCCTGGTAGTGTACCTTTATTTCCATTTTTAGCTTCACAGATAAAAGCCTCAGTGATTCGTCGAGTTCCTTCCGATCAGTTTTGTTAAATGTGGCCTCCAGCTGCATCCCAAACAAACCTCTGACAACATTTTGGCTTATCTGCTGAATATTTCCACCTTTCTTGAATATGGCATTAGTTATCTCAGCGACAACCCCCTTGCGATCTGGACCCACGACAGTAACCTCTACAATAGTTTCTTTTCGATTTCTATGCTTATCCAATCAACTTGACAATAATAATGACCTGGTTAAAAATTATCTCTATTATCCTGTTCGGTATTGGAACGGTTAGGCATAAGGGTCTTATACAACCCACAGAGCACCTACCTGTAGCAACCAAGGCATTGCAACTCAGTCAGTTTTATTCTAAACAACATATGATACAGATATTGTCAGATGGATGGATGGGCCTCCTAGTATCTCGCTTTTTAGAGGGGTTTTTTAGGGGATCTTTTCTTTTATCATGCGTTGTAGATATCTAGACTCTACGCTATAAGGTGAAGGAACAGCATCAACGGTATGCTTAAATATTTTGATCTACCGTTAGACTCGTTATAGTGAGTACCCGTTCTGAACTACGAAATAATGGTGGAACAAGTTCCTTGGAATCCACAAATTTCTAATTGCTCTCAAATAGATGAGGAGTTCATTTTTATGAAAGAACAACAAGGACGCCCTCGGTCTACACGATACTTCGATTATAACCAACCTACAGGTAAATGCAAAGTGTGTTCGACCATCTCGGGATGGCATTGTTACGATTGTGGAGGCGATTTTTGTCAGAACCATTTTGAGCGGCATAAAAACAATCGCATCTGTAAAAAAAATAATGGAATTTAGAAACAATTTGCTTGCTTATGGTGAATGTAGCGAATCCGGTTAACAATCTTGCCATGGATTGCTGCGCGAACTTTTCTATCGACTAGACATTGTGGATCTGCAACAGGCTCTACTGATTGATCAGATGCTGCCGATAGCAAGCTCGCGGATGACTTCCGTTCTGATATTAACTCACAGCTGTGCCTTCCTGTTCTTTCTACGGGTGCGGGGGGTGGGATTCGAACCCACGAATCCCTGAGGAACAGGGTTATAGGAATTCAGCCGGCTTGATTTGCCCGTTCTTTCTAAGCCTCGCACCTTTTCTTATATGCACGAAAGGACCTGCGCCGTTGACCGGGCTTGGCGACCCCCGCATTCCTGACCCGATCTTGTAACTATAGTTCATACATTTATCTATTGTTGGAACCGCCGACTCTAATCGTGCTTCCTCTACAGAATAGATGAGATGTGGACTTACGTGGTTCAGGCGAAGAGGATTAATTGTACTCTTCACACTCCTTGATAGGACAATTGCAAATGAACGGCCAAAGCAATGAAAATCTATTTGGGACAAATGGAGTTAGAGGGATATTTGAAGAAAACCTAACGCCTGAAAAAATTATTCGTCTATCGACATCCCTCGCACACTATTTCCCCCAAGGACCTTTACTGGTGGGTTATGATGGAAGGAATTCAAGTCCCATAATATCTAGAATAGTATGCTCGGCGCTTAGATCCGAAGGGCGGAATGTGAGTGTTGCTGGCACGGTTCCTACCCCCTGCCTTCAGTATGCTGTCAAGACCGGTAACTTTAGTGGAGGATCTATGATCACTGCATCCCATAACCCTCCCGAGTACAACGGAATTAAGCCAGTGGCTATGGATGGAGTCGAAATCTCGAGGGAGGACGAGCTGAAGGTACAGGAAATTTATTACGCGCAAAAATCTTCTGAGAGTGCATCTATAGGAAGTCGGTTCACCAAGGAAAACTTGATCGAGACCTATGTGGACGCCCTCCAGGCTCAAGTTGATGCCGAAAGAATTCGCAGTCGTGGACTCAAAATAGTTGTGGATGGAGGGAACGGCGTTCAGGGACCTGTTGGTTCGGTTTTGGCAAAAATGCTTGGGTCTAAGGTACTGGCAATCAACTGTAATGTAGATGGAGATTTTCCAGGTCGAGGCCCAGAACCCACAATTGACAATCTAACGTACTTATCGAAGGCAATAACTGCTTCGGGCTCTGATCTTGGGGTGGCTTATGACGGCGACGGTGATCGCAGCATATTTTGCGATGAAAGGGGAGTGGCTTACCCTGGCGACAGGTTGGGAGCACTCTTGGCAAGATTCCTACTAAATTCAAGGAATCATAAAAGAGAGATAGTTTGTCCAATAAATACCACACTCGCCGTTCCGCTTGTGGCCAAGGAAGTAAATGCCAGCGTTGTCTTTACCAAAGTTGGAAGCGTAGAGGTATCAAGGGAAATGGTAAAACGGAAATCCATTATCGGGATGGAAGAAAATGGAGGCTTCATGTACGGGATGCTGAATGAAGTCAGAGATGGCGCCATGGCAACCGCTTTGGTTTTAGAGATGTTGGCTTCCAATCCAAGAGATAGCTTTTCGAGTCTTATGAGCACACTTCCGAGGATTTTTCAATTCAAATCTAAATTTCTTTGTCCTAATAAAGAGATGGCATCTAGAGTCTTAAATAAAATCCTGGGACACGGCAGCCCCCGAAATATCGAAACCCTCGACGGCGTAAAGGTTTGGATAGACGAAGAAACTTGGATAATGGCAAGACCAAGTGGAACTGAGCCGATAATACGTCTTTATGCGGAATCTACAGACAAAAATTTACTAGAGTCTAAACTCGATGAGTATATTCGTCTGATAAGGAAGGAATTGATGACTGCTCGTTGATTTCTAACAAGGGCTGATATATTAGTCTCAAATTGTTCATAGTATACCGCAATCGTCTCTCTGTGTCGGAGCTGAATGACCATAGACAACACTTTTAATACGCTTATTATTTCATAGAATGAACAAAGGATGATCCCGATGGGTGATATAATAAATAATGAGTAAACCGTATTATGTTAAATTCGAAACTCCAAGAGATCTGGTGAATGCAATTTACGAGGCCGTACGATTGGCGAAACAGAGCGGCAAAGTTCGAAAAGGGACAAATGAAACTACAAAAGCAATCGAGCGCGGCACAAGCAAGTTAGTTGTCATCGCTGAAGATGTAGAGCCCCCTGAAGTCGTCGCTCACCTACCGATTCTATGCGAAGAACGTGATGCGTCATATGTGTTTGTTCCCAGCAAGCAGCAGCTTGGCGCGGCTCTAGGAATTGATGTCGGTTCTGCGGCTGCGACCATTGTAGATTCTGGCGAAGCGCAATCCATAATAGAGCAGGTCGTTACCTCGATCGCTCCCGCTATGAAGAAGAAGGACTGACAGAGGAAGAATAAATGAGCAGGAACGTTGATGAAAAAGTTACTCCCGCTGAGGTTATTCAGATTGTCGGAAGAACGGGAATAGCCGGAGAGGTAATTCAAGTGCGAGTCAGAGTCCTAGAAGGAAAAGATAAAGGTCGCATACTTACTCGAAATGTGAAAGGGGCTATCAAGATGAATGACATCCTCATGTTACGAGAAACCGAGCGAGAGGCCCGGAAGATAAAGTGAGATTCTCCCGAACTCCTGTAGGTGTATAAAAGTCTTGAGCAAGGCCCCCTCTTCCTTACGCAATTGTTTTTTCTGCGGCAAATTGGTTTCCATGGGGCGTGGAACTATGTTAGCCAAAAATGACGGATCGGTGCAGTGGACATGTTCTAATAAATGCAGGAAGAACCTGAGGGTATTAAAGCGGGATCCACGCAAACTGAAGTGGACAAGCAAGTATGTGAAAGGCGGAGTACGGGTGAGGAAATAAAAATTTGGCGAGTGAACAGACCCTCATAGTTATCAAGCCCGACGGAATAAGACGAAAATTAGTAGGTAAGATCATCAGCAGGTTCGAAGACAAAGGATTGAGGATGATGGATTTACGTCTACTTGTATTTTCTCCTAAGGAGGCGGATGAATTCTATTCTGTGCATAAAGGAAAGCCTTTTTTTGAGGAATTAGTCTCTTTCATTTCGTCCGGCCCAGCGATTGCTTGCATTTTAGAGGGTGACCATGCTATCAATACTGTCAGACTCATGACTGGGGCTACAAAATCATTTGAGGCCGCTGCTGGAACGATAAGAGGCGATTACGGACTAGGGCTCACAGAAAATGTAATTCATGCATCGGATTCTCCTGAAAGCTTCATAAAAGAGTCACGAGTCATTTTTAGTCGTTCCTAAGTGAAACTACGCCAACCGATTTTAGTCGTATTGGGTCATGTAGATTCTGGCAAAACTTCTTTGCTAGACACTATCCGGGGTACCGGAGTTCAAAGTCGGGAGGCCGGGGGCATCACGCAGCACATTGGTGCGAGCATTTTTCCAATTGATACGATAAAGACGCTAACTGGTCATCTCTACGAAAAGCTTGCAAAGTCAGAATCTCCAATTCCGGGCCTGTTGGTAATAGACACGCCCGGCCACGAAGTCTTTGCGAATCTTAGAAGCCGCGGCGGTTCTGCGGCAGACATAGCCATACTTGTAGCAGACGTTAACAAGGGTTTTGAGCCCCAAACGTACGAGAGCATGGAAATATTGAAGAAACGGAGGGTTCCATTTGTTGTCGCCCTTAACAAGATCGACATGATCCCTGGTTGGCGACATTCAAACTCGCAATTTGTCACGGAGCAGGTGAAAGAACAGGATCTTTCAATTACTAGCATGCTGGACGAGAAAATTTATAATATTGTCGGGTCTCTTTCGAGACTGGGTTACAATTCAGAGGGGTTTTGGCGTGTCAAGGATTTCACCAAAGAGGTGGCAATTGTTCCCGTAAGTGCCGCTAAAAATATTGGCGTCCCAGAGCTGCTCGCAGTTGTTGTCGGGCTATCTCAGCAATTCATGTCTAGGAGACTAGAAAGGAAAGATGGTCCCGGTCGAGGTATCGTGCTGGAGGTAAAGGAGGAGATAGGGCTAGGCCCCTCCGCAAATTTAGTACTCATAGAAGGAGTTTTAAAGGTAGGTGATATGATTTTGGTCGCAAAGAGAGACAAGGCCGTTACTACAAAGGTAAAGGCATTGCTTCTTCCAAAACCACTTGATGAAATGAGGGATCCTCGAGATAAGTTTAAACCCGTCAGCGAAGTAATGTCGGCAGCAGGAATAAAGGTGACCTCCCCTGACCTGGAGGGCGTCCTCGCTGGAAGTCCGCTGTATGTTTTGGATGACAAAGATCAGGAGCCCAGTCTTCGGTCGATCGTAGAAGACGAGATTAGAAACGCAATAGTTACAGACACGAACACAAACGGTGTAATATTACGCTGTGACACGATAGGTTCACTTGAAGCCATCAGAGATATGCTGAAAAAAGCAAATGTCCCTATTCAGAAAGCAGACATAGGACATATTACCAGAAGAGACATCCTGGCAGCTGCGGCGGTTAAAGAGAAAAATAGGTATTTAGGTGTAGTATTGGGTTTTAACACAAAAATTCTAGATGAGGCAAAAAGAGAGGCTCAGGAAAGGACAATCCCGATTTTTAGTGAAAATATCATTTACAACCTTGTAAGAAGTTACACAGAATGGGTTGAGTATCAGAAGGAACATGAGGATTCTATTCTATTCAATGAGATTCCACCCATCTGCAAGTTTCAATTCATGAAAGGTTTTATATTCAGGAGGAATTACCCAGCAGTTTTTGGAGCCGAGATCCAGATAGGCAAGCTGCGTCAAAAAGTAAACGTACTAAACGAAGATGGAAAGAAGATTGGTACGATACATCAAATCCAGGAAAACGGAAAGCCGATAGAAGAAGCCGGGAAGGGAGAACAAGTGGCCGTCTCGATAAAGGAGATTTCGGTCGGTAGGCAGGTCAACGAAGGAGACATCTTTTACACAGACTTAGGGAGCAAGGAGGCGAAGTTGTTGCTAGAACGGTTTTACTACCGGCTTGGGCAGGAGGAAAAAGACATCCTAAACACAATCGTCAGCATTAAGAGAAGAAAAGATCCATCATACGCATATATTTAGGATGCTACTTAGCCGCCGCGAGATCTGTTTAGATGACTGACTAATGCACATGATTTATTGATATTTCTGTAGAAGTCCTTCCAGTCCCTTTTCACCTACGGCGCCCACAGCCCTATCTATTGCTTTTCCATTAACAAAGACAATAAATGTTGGGATTGCATATACGTCAAATCTCATTGCTATCCCCTGGTTATCATCCACATTAAGTCTTCCAAATGTTACCTTTTGACCATATTTCTTCGCTAGCTTATCAAAGATAGGGAGCATAAACTGGCAGGGGCCACACCACGTTGCCCAAAAGTCAACAAGTACGGGTCTATCTCCCGAAACGGTATCATCGAAGTTTCTTTCTGAAAGTTCAAGCAATTGACTACCGCTGATGGTTGTCTTTTCATTGTCACCCATGCTACCCCCTTTTTAGTGGGAATTAATATATAAGAATTTATAGTTAAAGCTGCGCCTGCTTTATCCGAGCAGCAGACGGGCGGATCAAGCTCAAAATGAGCACTCTGAGTTGCCACCACGGCACACCTAACAAAAACAAAGGTTGGACTATAGATCAACTATAAAACGTATAGTCCACTTGTCCCTTCTACGTAATATCTTCATTTCATGGTAGGTTATAGCCTTAACTTCAACTTTGTAATTGTGTTTGTCGCGTAAAAACTGTTCACCTTTGCATACTCCATGTAATTGGAAGACTCCGTTGGACTTTCTTATCTTGATATTGAATTCCGCTAAAGCAAGATTATCAACCAGAAGTGACAATAAAACGCTCTCTAGCCAGTTATAGAGAAGGCTCTTTTTATCGAAGCCCGATATCTCAACGGTTATGCTCTTTTGGGGATCTACTCTTGATACATCACACATGATATTAGTGAGCGCCCTAGCGGACTGTTCAAATGCCTGACTTAAACTCGACCCGAAGGCCTCGACCATTACGTCGCTTACATGGTCAATATACCTAAAATCATTCTTATACATCTCTATTTTGAACGGACCGACCTATTGTATTGAAGAGCAAAATCTAAATTATAACCTTTGATGGTTGATGTTGTGAATTTAGGACTTCCTCGCGGAATGAGAGATATAGACTCTGAAGAGTTCGAGAGAATAAATCATGTGCGGGAAAAGTTCATCGAGTCAGCCCGATTATTCAACTTCACCTTAATGGAACCATCTACTCTCGAAACAGTAGAAACTCTTGAGGCGAAGGGAGGACCAGCTATCTCAGATGAAATCTACGCCATGACTGATAAAGGAGGCAGAAACATCGGACTAAGATTCGATCTCACCGTAGGGTTGACCAGATTTGTAACACGACGGAGAGACCTAAAGCTACCTGTCAAGATAGGTTCTTTCGGAGGAGTATGGAGATACGACGAGCCCCAGGCGGGCAGGTACAGATATTTCCATCAATGTAATGTGGAAGTTTACGGCCCAAGAAGTACTGTCTCAGAGTTAGAAGTGCTCGAATTCATGTATGTATTTCTAAGAAAACTCGGGTTAGACATTGCCATCGAGTTAAACCACCGCCTACTCGTTGAAGAGTTTGTAGCAAAAACGCTGCAAATTTCAGACAAGGACTTCATTTCTGAGATTTTCAGAATAATGGATAAGGTTCAAAAAAAGGGACCGCCGGCTATCATCAAGGAATACGGAAGCAAAATTAACAGATCAACTTTGGATAGAATAATTTCGTTCTCCAGCCTGAGAGGAGACCCACAGGAGATAGGCAACATAGGGGAGGTAGTGAAATTAAACAGCTGGGAGACAATGGTCGAGCTAATGGATGATTTAAAATCTCGACGGGTCGAAAAGACATTGATTAACCTCGGTATGGTCAGAGGTCTGGACTATTACTCTGGAATAGTATTTGAGGTGTTCGATCAGCAGACTAAAGTTGGAGCACTAGCGGGGGGAGGACGCTATGACACGTTGACCGAATTATTTGGAAGGAAGGATATGGGCGCAGTAGGTGCAGCAGCAGGCGTTGAGAGAATTCTCTTAGGCCTT
>JAREAJ010000086.1 GCA_029240395.1 Nitrososphaeraceae archaeon | reverse complement strand
AAATCCTGATCACCGATGCCAAATGAATATGATGTGTTTATTCTCACTTGAGGGAACTTTCTTCCAACGACTATATGTTCCTCCATCATTTGCATCCTGTCTTCAAGTGGTAGCAAGTACCATTCCCTCGATTTTACAAAAGGATATACGATCGCATATTTCATCGGCGCATTTTCTTTTTTATTAACATCTAAAAGATATCCAGGCACCGTTTCAGTTTTCCTTGAATACAAGGAAGGACGGTAGGACGAGAGGTACACCTTCGAAGATTCAATGTATTTTCCAAAGACTGTGAGGTAAATCTTTGACGTGAGAATCTGCATCTTTTCGACAGACTCAGAAATCATCCATAACATAAATTCAGAATCTTCACGGAGTCCAAGTGTTGAATAAACTCGTACTCTCATCTTGGTGTTTGCCACTTCGATTAAGCCCGTAAATTCCTTGGCCGCCTCTTCCTTTCCTAGTTCATTTAACCATCTCCACTTTGGGTCTACTTTAAAAAATGAAAAATTTAAAAAGATGGAAGAAGTTCTTGCCGGAGTGCTCTTATCAAATGTTGTCGCAGGCACCGTCGTCGCCGTGGACAGATTAACTTCAGACAACGGTTCAGTTCTGTTTTCGTTGGGCAGATTTGGCCTCTTCCTGCCTTGCATCCTTTCGCTAGAGGACATGTACTAACGAGATGATGATGGAGTCAATTGAAAGCAGGTGAATATCGATACACAATGCAAGGGATACACTCCTTTTGCCCTTGAGGGCGTATATCACTTGTCCTCAATTCCGAGCCAACCATACCCTTTTGTTTCAAGCTCTTCGGATAGTTCTTTGCTACCTGACTTGACAATCCTGCCCCTTGTCATAACATGGACGTAATCCAATTTTGAAAGGTATCTCAATATTCGAGCATAATGGGTGATCACGACAACTGCAGCACCGGTTTCAATTAGTTTGTTAATAGCTTCAGCTACTGACTTGACTGAATCAATATCAAGACCAGAGTCGGGTTCGTCAAGGATTGCCAAGTTCGGCTTAAGAACCAACATCTGCATTACTTCTGACCTCTTTTTTTCTCCGCCGGAGAATCCTTCGTTCAGGTATCTACTAAGAAATGTTGGGTCAAGGCCTACGCTATCTAGGTTTTTTTTCACATATTCGTGAAACTCTCTAACTGTAAGGAATACCTCCCTGTTTTTTTGTTCTTCAGCAAGCGTCTTATTCAATGTGTTGTACGCATTTCTTAAAAAGTGGCTATAACCAACCCCCGTGATTTCGAGAGGGTATTGAAAACCTAGGAATAACCCTTTTTTTGCTCGTTCGTCAGTTGATAAATTAATAATACTTTCTCCTTTCACATGAATATCTCCAGAGGTAACGGAATATTTTGGATGACCTAACAGTACGTTTGCAAACGTGCTTTTTCCTGATCCGTTGGGACCCATCAGCGCATGAACCTGCCCTTTATCTACCGACAGGTCAAGACCCTTAAGAATTTCCTTGCCTTCGATGCTTGCATGCAGCCCTTTACACTCTAAGAATGTCAATTACCCTTACCTCTCGCGATCATACTTACTATTAGACAATATAAGTATACGCATGTCCATTATTCTCCTGAATTCTCTACAGGTTTGCTTTTCTAAAACAACAAAGAAAACTAACAATCGATAACCAGAGCCTGTTGGATTTTCCTATAAGCTAAGATAAAGGGGCAGGATGCGCTGTAAAGCCTTGCATCTATATCAGACAATATATTTGATAAGCAATGAAAGATCCATATAATACTTCAGGCTTGTTATTGTACTGTCAAAGTCCCTGTCATGTAAGGATGTACTGAGCAGAAATATGCATACTCACCTGGATCCAAATCAGCAGCCACAATTTCTGCAGAATCTCCTGCATTTATTATGCTTGTATCAAATAGCTTTCCCATAGTGGGATCTGTAGCATCTTTACCATTTGTAACTGTGTGTGGAGCTATGTCTTTATTTTCTACTGCTATTGTGTCTCCTACATTTACTGTAAGTGGATTGGGTTCATAGGCAGGATTTCCTTGTACTGATGCACCATTGGGAATCGTAAGAGTTGCGGCTGCTGCGGCTGTTGTAATTGTATTAGAACCTGTATCATTGGCACCCCCTTCTGCTCCAGAAGGACCAGGTGCTGCACTTGAAGTAACATTTTGGGTTGCATTTTCTCCCCCGTTGCTAGCAGGGGAAGACGAGGCTGGAGCTTGGTTCCCTCCAGATCCTCCTCCACCGGAGTCACTAGATGAACCGCTTGGGACAGCAGCCGACCCAGCAGGAGGCGGCTCTCTCGAAACATACGTCATTACTCCTGGTTCAGGCGCCACGAGGCCAAATGCATAATAACACAGAACCCCAGTGACTGCTCCAATTCCTAAAATAACTCCAAAAGCAGTTTTCCCTGCAGATCCCATAAGGTAACTTTTTGTTGCATTTCTCCTATATTAATTCGTTCTACAATGTTACAATCGAAATTTACTCAAGACATGAGTATATTTGTTGATGGCGAGGGAAAAGTGAGCCGCCTACTTTAATCTATTTTAGTATAAAACGCACCTTTCATACCTGAGCTGTTCTCTAATTATAACACTGAATCAGAATTGTCAGGCCTAAAGAAAAATCCCTCCGTTAAGTTTACAAATATGGTCGACTATGAAACTGGTGACGTGCGGAAAGTTACTCTAACATTTATTGTAATAACAATTATGCTTTTTTCAGGGATATTTCTTATGATGCAGCCAGACAAATTTGGCGTTGCAACGTTGGCAGAAAATGATGAGACAACGTTAAAATCAA
>JAREAJ010000031.1 GCA_029240395.1 Nitrososphaeraceae archaeon | reverse complement strand
TTATGAAGAGCTTACAGGATCTCTCAAGGCGCTTACATGGCAACCAGTACCAAAGGGCAACAGAGTTGCTATGATTACTAATGGAGCCGGACCAGTCATCGCAGCAATAGATAACTTTGAAAGGCTCGGGCTGGCCGTCGCGGAGATCAGCAGCAATACCCTAGCAAAGCTAAAGGAACACTACCCTCCTACTTATGTAATAGGAAATCCCTGCGATATCACCGGATCCGCTACAGCGGATGACTATAGGTATGCAATTCAAGCCTTTATGGACGACCCCAATGTGGACATAATAATGCCATGGTTTGTGTTTCAAGATGATCCATTAGAAGAAACTATTGTTGATATTCTCCAAGGATTTCAGAAGCAGCGAAAAAAGCCAATTCTGGTAGGTGCAATGGGTGGACCCTTCACCCAAAAAATCTCAAAGCGTATAGAAGATACAAATGTCCCAGTCTACCATTCTGTTACAACATGGGCCACCGCTGCAGGAAGTATTGCCAAATGGGCTAATATCGCTAGTAACAGGCAAAACACTCCCCAACCTGAGAAACAACATTAAAAAAGATTCGTGGTTTGTTGGGAAAGCTTATTATATTTATATGTAAAAACATCTGTAATGGAAAGCGCTCAACAAAGTCAAATTATAACTATTACTCCTAAGGCCGCAGAAAAGGTATCAGAATTTATGAAGCAAGAAGGTAAAGATAATTTGTTCCTACGCGTGTACGTTTCTGGAGGAGGATGTTCCGGACTATCGTACGGAATGGGATTTGAAGAAAAATCAGATGAAGATGACTACGTACTAGAACAAAATGGAGTTAAGGTTTTGATAGATAGCTATAGTCAAAACTACCTGAAAGGCGCCAATGTTGACTATATCGAAAGCTTGATGGGCTCAGGGTTTAAAATAAACAATCCAAATGTGACCAAGAGCTGCTCCTGTGGACATTCCTTCTCAACTGACGGCTAAAAAAATTAATCTCAACCCTAAAATAAGGCAGAAGGATTGTCTCGTTACAGGCCAATCCTAAGGCCAAAGACCCCTAATCTTTATTGCTTCTGCTACCCTGCCGACTGCAAGTGCTATGCTTGCCTTTCTCATATTAACTTGGTATTTTTCATGAGTCTCGTATACATCTGCGAATGCTTTAGTTACATTTCTGTCCAGCATACCATTAACCTGGTCCTCAGTCCAATATTCTCTTCGTAGATTCTGTAGCCATTCAAAATATGAAACGGTAACTCCTCCACCATTGGCAAGAACATCTGGAATAACCAAAGTCTCATTTTTATACAATATTTCGTCAGCTTCAGGAGTTGTGGGGCCATTTGCAGCTTCGGCGACCATTTTTGCTTTAACCTTGTTCGCGTTTTTCTTGGTTATTTGGTTTTCAAGAGCAGCAGGAATCAAGATTGTGCAATCAGTCTCCAGTATTTCGTCATTAGAAATTGATCGTGATTCTGGAAATCCCACCACAGAACCAGTCTTTTCCTTGTGCTTTCTGAGCGAACCAATATGGATTCCATTCTTGTTGTAAACACCTCCCTGAGAATCAGACACAGCCACAACTTTAGCGCCCTGCTCCTCGACAAGCTGGGCAGCAAACTGACCGGCGTTTCCGAATCCTTGCACCGCGACATTCGCTGTTTGTAAGCCAATCCCAAGTTTCTTTGCAGCCTCTCTAACTGTAAATGACAAGCCCCTTCCTGTTGCCTCGTTCCTTCCCAATGACCCCCCTATCGCCAGTGGCTTACCGGTTATGACTTCAGGTTGAACAAAATTACCCTTGAGAGCAGAGTACGTATCCATTATCCATGACATTTCCTTGCCACCGGTATATACATCGGGCGCAGGAATATCAGTGCGAGGTCCAATTATATCTGCAATTGCATAAGCATAACGTCGAGTCATTCGTTCAAGTTCCCCAATTGACATCTCCTTTGGATTGCAAATAATTCCGCCTTTTCCGCCGCCATAGGGTATATCTGCAATAGCACACTTCCAAGTCATCCACATCGAAAGGGCCTTTACTTCGTCGATACTGACCTGCGGATGATATCTTATGCCGCCCTTAAATGGTCCGCGTGCGTCGCTGTGCTGAGATCTGAATCCAGTGAAAACTCGAATTTCGTCATTGTCCATTCGAGTCGGGAGAGATACGGTGAGAACACGCTTTGGCTGAGCTAGAACATCGTGCATCCCTCTATCGATTCCAACTATCTTGGCTGCTTCGTCAAGTTGCGTGAGGGCAACTTCAAAAGGGTTTATAATATTGCTGCCCATAGGTTCTGACATCATATTATTCAGGAAAAATCTGGTGTATTTAAGCTTTGAACGAGACAAGAGGAATTTGACTGTGTTGAGCTTAAATTAGCGACGCATTCCCCAGTTCTTTAGCGTATAATTAATAGATTGATGCAGCTTTGATACTAGCTTTTCTTGATTTTGCGTGAAATTAATGAGCGTAGCTGATCCTCTGTGAGCTCGGCCTCCTCTATGCCAAGGGATCTTGCAATGGTCTCCAGTTTCTCTCGCTCAGAGCCGACCGGACCTACAATTCTTGGCACAGAGGATGATGCTGAAATATTTGACTCGGCAGAACGAGAGTTATCCTTCTCGTTTTGGATCATTTCCCTGGCCTTCTCGTATTCCCCAGTAGCACGCCCCAGTAATCTTGCCAAGCTTGAGAGCTTATTAGAACCCGCAACTAAAAATATGAGGAGCAGGACAATAATCACCCATTCAGAGGCCCCTATATTCATCAGAAGCATGTTGAATTCCACATGAATCCTACAACCTGATGATACCGATTAAAAATTTTAAGTTTTGCAACTAGGCACTTCTAAAGCCTTCCCAAATCGGGCCGATTAGTTATTATGAAGTGGCAAAAAATTATCCAGCTTTTTGCCAGCAATATTACGCTCGAGCCCGTGTTGAAAAAACCGAAAAATATGAAAAGTCGGCAGAGCGTTGAGAAAACCGGTGACAAAAATTCGGTCAGCTACATATCATGTTCTTTTTTCTGATGTTCCCCTAACTGATCCAAACTCTTGAAAGTTCTCTTGCACAAGTCGCATACCAATGGGTTTAGGTTTGGCTCATTGTAATCAAGCCCCGGTTCTCCTTGGTCGTCATCCATAATTATTAAAAATGTTGCGTGAAATATATCACTTTCGCATCAGCCTCTACTGGCAGTTTTGCTTTACGGCATAGTTATCCAGGTTCGTAGGGGATAATTATTAAATTCGGACAAGATCTATAGATTCTGGATGGGCTACCGACCTATGGATGAGGCTACTATTGCTCAGTTACGTAATTTCGTAGATAGACTCAACACTGAATCGAAAAAGGGTTCGGTTATCGTAGTTGAGGGAAAGCGTGACGTTGAGGCCCTTACTAGGATTGGATGCACAGGACACGTCATGGCACTGAATCGATTTAAAGGAATAAACAATTTTGTTGACAGCCAATGCGCCATTGACAGAAAAATAATCTTACTTCTCGACATGGACAGAACTGGCAAATATTTGACGAGTAAACTGATGAAACAACTGCAGTCTAGAGGGGGAAACGTCTGCCTGTTTTATAAGAAATCGCTTGCTAGGATTTCGAATGGAAAGGTTAGACACGTTGAGGATCTAATATCATATGCACCACTTCTATCGGGAATTACAAGCGCTCGGAAGGATTTGTTCATGTATATCTAGCAACTGAGATTCAGGTAAATCTATGTCTCGATTTCATTAATCCATAGTCCAAGCACTTATATTCTAGCAAAAAGTTTGTACTTTTAATAATAGTATATGAGGTTATGAGATTGCCTAATACAGGTATCGTTAAGTATCATGTTAAACTTAAATTTGAAGTCGACGGTCTAGTTGAAAAAGCGGATATAATAGGCGCGATTTTTGGCCAGACAGAAGGTCTACTTGGTCCAGAAATGAATCTAAACGAGTTACAAAAGGTATCCAAAGTTGGCAGAATAGAGGTTAATGTGGATTCCAGATCGAATATGGCAAGGGGAGATGCCCTAATTCCAATGAGTACAGATATCTCCACCGCAGCACTTATTGCGGCAGCAATTGAAAGCATCGATAAAGTAGGACCCTTCCAGGCTAAATTTTTGCTTGTAGGTATAGACGATATACGTGCTATCAAGAAAAGAATTATTGTTGACCGCGCCAAGAGGATAGTCCAGGAATGGGCCACTAAGACAATTAGCGAGGGAGAAGAAATGCTAAAGGACGTTTATGACGCCAGCAAGCCTGGCAGACTGACTGCGTTTGGGAAGGCGCAACTCGCTTGCGGAACTGGTGTATTTGACACTGATTGGATAATCTTAGTTGAGGGACGAGCGGACGTCATCAATTTGCTCCGCGCGGGATTCGATAACTCAATAGCTATCGAAGGAGCAAAAATCGATGAGACAATAACCAAACTTACGGAGGACAAGAAAGTGGTTGCCTTTATCGATGGTGATAGGGCTGGAGATCTAATCCTTAAAGAGCTGCAAGGTCTTGTCACGATCCAAAAGGTACTGAGAGCCCCGCCGGGAAGAGAAGTTGAAGAACTAACTCCCCTAGAAATAACTGAGATTCTCAAAGAAGTTCTATCACCACCCACACCTGTGGATTACAAACAGGGAACTTATCCTCATCGTCAGTTGCAAATCGCAGAGGGACAGTCCGGCGCTTCCGAGGCCAAGTTACAACACAGGCGAGAAAAAAGGGAAAATGCTGAAATACAACCTGAAGTAAATCAACCTGCTCCAACCATCACCAGGAGTTCAGCTCAGCAAGGTGACGTTCCTGAAGTTCTATCTACAATTAAAGAACTTTATCCACAAATTAACGAAACCTTAGAGGCCGTAATACTTGATACTTCAATGAGAACTATCCTCAAGCTTCCAGTTTCTGATCTTATAAAGAAACTCAACGCAACAGAGGGAGCGAAGATGCTAGTGCTCGATGGCATTATAACTCAGAGACTTGTGGAAGCGGCTAACAAGGTAGGTATCGAATACATCGTCGGACACAGAACAGGAGATTTAAAGCGTACCTCAGACATTAAGGTACGAACGTTTCATGACATGGGTGTTATTAACTAGATGTCATAATGGAACTTAAACTTCAGCAAGTTTTGATAATGGCACACCTTCTGCTGTTGGGTGCCTACCAAAACTATGTTGAGATTACTACAGTCCAGTTAAGCAAGGATATTAACAGATCTCAGCAGTCCGCGTCTAAGCATCTGTTGGAGCTCGAAAAAGGTGGCTACATAACTAGGATCAGAAAAGGACATACAGTGAGGATTAATGTTACTGAGAAGGGCTTCTCCCTTGTCAACATATTTTATGAAAGATTAAAAACGGCAATTGAATCCAAAACTAGTGGAGTCGTAACATTCGAGGGTCACGTTGTCTCAGGAATGGGAGAAGGAGCATATTATATGTCATTAGAGGGATATCGAAAACAGTTTAGAAAAAAGCTTGGTTATGATCCCTTCCCTGGTACCCTGAATGTTGAACTTACTGATCCCGGATCTATGCATTCAAGACGGGTCTTGAGTTCATATCCCTCCATTTTTATCGGAGGATTTTCTGATGAAGCTAGAACTTATGGGTGGGTGAAATGTTATCCTGTAGAAATCAATCACGGACTCGTAAAAAATGCTGCATTAATCGTTTTGGAACGAACACACTATGACGACAGCACGATAGAAATTATCGCTCCCATTTCCATCAAAAAAAGCGCAGGGGTTAAAAACGGTGATCGAGTACTAATAACAACCCACATGCCGCAGGAAATTATCAAGAACTAGGTTTTATAGAATGAATCGCCCAAGTCGTCCTTGATAGTTGAACTTTTAGTCGTGGGAATAGGTGTATTTAACCTAATTACTCTAACATTCAAGTTCCGTTTTGCGCAGTTTTCTGCAACATCTTTTTCGGTATGAGCCTGATCATAACCTAATGCAATAGTGTCAGGTTTTACATATTCAACCGTGTCGTACAGCGTTCCCTCCCTGCCTATAATCGCAAGATCTACAAAACTCAACGACGATACGAGCTCTTGTCTAAGCACTTCGTCATGAAATATTTTTCGTTTACCTCGTATCTTCATTGCTGTGGATGTTCTAGCTATAACTACCACAAGAATATCGCCCTCAGCCTTGGCAGCCTTAAGGGTATGAATATGCCCCGGGTGGATCAGGTCGAAGACCCCTCCTACCAAAACTACCTTTATTGCATCTCTCCCAATAAAGGAAATTTGCGGCGTATGATTTTTGTCAACAAATCCCTTTTCTGAAAGCTCTTGTATTTTACGATCGTATACATCTTTAGGGACATAGGCCAAAGACCTGAGCCGTTGATATGGCGATTTTTCTGGCTCAAGGGCACTGAGATACAAGCAAACTAGTATTTTTTTATCTATAAAATCCATCTATTCAATTATCACGCGCTCGAGGAACGATGCTAAGAATATGGTGATACTCATTTTATAGTATTCGCTGCACGAAGAGAAAGGCCTCCATGCAGACGGCCTGGTATCTCTTAAAAATTCAGACAAGAGCCAGCGTCTAGTAAATAGCGGTAAATGTATATCTTACAACCAAAACATTACCGCATTATCGTCTTGGAGAAAAGAAAGGAGGTATATATAACAAGAAGAATACCAGAACCGGCATTTTCTATGCTTGCATCCAGGTATCATGTTCTAGTTCATGATGATAGACGCCCTCCAACGAGGCAAGAGCTGAAACGGGACGTACGAAATAAGAGCGGAATTCTATGCACTCTTTCCGACAGAATAGACAAGGAATTAATGTGTCAGGCAGGACCCAACCTCAAGGTCATAAGTTCGTATAGCACAGGACATGATCATATCGATATACCTGAAGCTACAAAAAGATTGATCGCTGTTGCCACGACAGGAGATGTACTGGCAGAAGCAACAGCCGATCTGACATTTGCTCTCATCCTAGCAATCTCAAGAAAATTAGTTCAAGCTGACAGGTACTTGAGAACGGGTTCATGGAAAGAAGGATGGAGTCCAGACTTGTTTTTGGGTTACGACGTTTATGGCTCTACTCTGGGTATAATTGGATTGGGAAGAATAGGCCTAGCGGTGGCACAACGTGCGAGGGGCTTCAAAATGAACATTATATACCACAACAGGAATCGTATAGATGCAAAGCTAGAGTCAAAAGCTGGCGTGAAATACGTAGGGATGAATGAACTGATCGAGAGCAGTGACTTCCTTACTATACACGCTTCACTTAACAAGGATAGTTTTCACATAATTGATAGCCACAAACTTCGGAAGATGAAAAAAAATGCTTTTCTTGTCAATACTGCCAGGGGTGCTATGGTAAAAGAAAGTGATTTGGCTGAAGCATTGCAGAACGGATGGATTGCTGGAGCAGCACTAGATACCTACGGACATGAACCTCTAAAACGATCAAATAGGCTGGTAAGTCTGTCAAATGTCATATTGTTACCACATATTGGTAGCGCAACTTTCAATACGAGAAGGAACATGTCAAGAGTTGCCGCCCAGAATTTGATTAATGTGCTTGAGGGTATCCCCCCAATATATCCTGTTAATATTTATCGCCATGTCAGCGGAAGATATCAGGGAACAAAAGATTAACCGGGGGTTTAAATATATTCATGGCTTGCGGAGAATTGGTCGAGTGAAGTCTTTGAGTTTGTTTTCCAGGAGTCGCCAGACCGCTCGCTCAGTATATCTTCATGCAACTGGTATTTACCGTCTTGATATCTTGAAATCCGATCGTACCCGGTGGAATTTGGCCCTTTAGTTGTAGGTTCTTAATGTACTTTCTCACAAAGGCCCTGTGCTTAGAGCAAACAACTCCAACCATGTATTCGTCATTTTCTGCAATAACTGATATTACCTCAGATGGCGGATAACCGCAGTGTCTATTCTTCTCCCGAAATGAACATTCCTTGGGTAATTGCAATGAGATCATTTTGATCTGATAAAATAAAAACCTACTTAGCGGTCCCGCAAATCATGGAAAACAAGTCATTTCGGCTATTAAAAAAACATGGTTAGAAGTAGACTGTATCGAAGAACACTTAAAAATAGGTGAAATATAAGGTTCCCCTTGCTATGGCCACCCGAAAAAATACGTCGAGAAAAAAAAGACTGCTAAGCCGTACTAGGCAAAATCGGCCGGTGCCGGCGTGGGTAATCATTCGAACTCATAGACATGTAAGAACTAATCCAAAGAGGAGGTTGTGGCGGAGGTCTGACGTCAACGTTGGATGAGAATAGTGACAAATATGGCTTAAGAGAGGAGAGCTAAGTGTCATCTTCTGCTCAAGAGGGAGTCTCCCGGATTTATACAATTAATTTAGGAAAAGCTCAGTTAACTCCAAGGTATAGAAGAACTGATAGAGTAGTAAACATGATAAGAGAGTTTGCTAGCAGACATATGAAGACCGATGAGGTCAAGTTAGATCAAGAATTAAACAGACAAGTATGGAAGAAAGGAAAGGCAAATCCGCCTAGAAGATTACGGGTAAGGATGATAAAGGACGAGGACGGGGTTGTTATTGTTTCACCTTATGAGGAGGCCACAAAGAAAGAAAATGATGAAGAAGCCACCCCGACTAGAGAAGATGTTGGTCATGAACCAAAACCAGAGCCATCGCCGGAGATAGAAGAAGAGAATCTAAAAGAACAATCAAAAACACAAGAAAAAGAAACCAAGAAAGCAAATGTAGGAAAAAAGCGCTCTAAAACCAAGGCTAAAAAGAGCGAAAAGAAATAGTGCATAGTACCACATCATAGACCACCGTTACTTACTGCCCACTGATGAGGCTTGCATTTAATATCCTCATCTATGCTATTAGATGATTATCGCAAAGTTGGTGCCGCGAAGTTGATAACAACGCTTCCCATAAAAGGAACCCTTATGGGTAATTATTTTTCGGTGATTATATTTTAGACCTCTATATATAT
>JAREAJ010000003.1 GCA_029240395.1 Nitrososphaeraceae archaeon | reverse complement strand
GGGACAATGAAAAGAAAACATAACACTGAAGTTTTCGAGCTCAATCGTTTCAGCCATGTCATACCTTAAGAGTTTATGATATATTTAAATTGAGCAATAGTGGCGCTAGTCTGGCGCTCTGCGAATCAGTGGAATTCAAATCCACTCGTACTGAAAAACTATAAAATGCTCCCGCAGGTTTTTATTGTAATATGGCTCGACCTTGCCTTTTTTGTTCTATCATAAAAAGCAAACTCCCAGCTATCAAACTGTACGAGGATGAGAACTATATTGCTTTGATGGATAAATACCCACTGAATTTGGGACACGCTCTCGTAGTACCAAAACTTCACCACGAGAGCCTACTTTCCATGGATCCACAAGAGGTAGGTAACCTTTATTCAGTCGTTCATATGATCTCAAAAGCAATCACTTCAGCAGTCAATGCTGATGGCTTTAGCATTGGACAAAATAATGGAAGGGCGGCGAACCAAATAATTCCTCATGTTCATGTACATATCGTTCCAAGGTTTGCAAACGATAGCCGGGATGGCAAATGGCCTACCAGAACTGTGGGTAATATTGAGCAGATGACACTAACCGCACAGAAAGTTCGATCAGTATTGGGTGCCTCCAAAAGTACGGAGATAAGTCAATATAGAAGCTAGCTAGTGTTGTCCAGCCTTAATCGTTCAGGCAGGATGTTGTTGCTCGTATGAAAGTCTTGAAACGATTTCGCTCAAATGCGATAGCTTTATTGGCTTAATTAAGATGGTGACATTTTTCCTAGAGAGACCTGCCTCATCCATTTCTTCTCTTACGTGATCAAATGCAGTGATGATCAGTATTTTGGCTCTTGAGTGCTTGGTCAGGATTTCGCTTGCTGCCTGCAGACCATTTTTTTGTCCTGGAAGCTTGAAGTCGACTATTACTAAGTCTGGTTTGTAATCGTCATAATCCCTCAGTGCTTCGTCGGCAGTAGTAGAGCTAACAATTATGGTATGCCCTTTTCTCTTCAGATAGTCTTTGTAGAGGAGAAGAATGTCCTCATCATCTTCAATAATCATAACCCTGGCGTGTTGGTTAGGCTTGTTTCCTCTGTGCATAACCATAGATCTAACTTCGTCACGTGGACGATTTAAAGATACTCAGATATTGCTCACTGGTTTAAAGCGCAAAATTGCTCCTATTCCTCCAAGACTTGTTAATTGATTTCCCTCCTCTGTTTGAGCTGATATGACTTCAAGCCTAGTGCCTGTGACTGCTGTTAGTTCCTCTAGGTGTTCAACTATATCCTTCTCGCTTATATCGTAATCAGTCGATCCGCACATAGGGCATGGTTTTGCCATAATCTGTTGTCTGGTTGTGACCGCAGAGGATCTATCAATAACAGTTTGATCAAGATGTTCGCATTTTTTGCATTTCGACTCCAATACTAGGTGCGTGACATTATCTGCTACGATAACAATATCTGTGATTCCAGATTGTACTGCACTTGTGACCTCCTTAACGCCATAGATGCCTAGTCCTTTGTTCGAAAAAACCTCGCCCATAAACTTCTTTATGATTTTTTTTTCTTCCATTAGACGATATTCGGTCATTACACCCTGTTCGTTAACTTTATCTATTATCTCTCGGACGCCTTCTCCGCCAGAGTATGACGTATCCATCGTTATAATTACATTTTTCTGTAACCTATAGTCTAGATATTCTTCCCTTAGGAAATTTTCTTTGGTCGGTCCAGGGCCTGCTACGATAAGACCTCTTACATTGTATTGGTCGATAAAGGCCTTCTGAGCATGCTCTGCCACTCTTCGGTAATACTCATTCAGCTCATTATCTCGGAGTCGCTCGAATCTTCTGGCAGACTGCCCACCCTGTCGATGTTTTCCTGAAACCCCCGATGTCAGTGAGTCGACTACTTCCCACCTGTCACCTGTCAATATGCCTAGTCCTGCCTCCTGCGTGTCGATCGATAAAATCCCCACGGACTTATCGTCTTTCATCATATCCTTTAAATGGTCGATCCAGAAGTGGTCGTCGCATCTATAGAGATTGATTTGGACAGGCTTTGGAGGGAGAACCGGGTAAATTTCTATCTTTTCGTTGCCCAATCCACGGGGATTAGGAATTGCTCCACAGAAGATAACTAAGCCATTCTCGGGAGTATCCTTAAAGAGTTTTAGATACTCAATGGTTCTGCTAAGGGCATCTTGCACGTGCGTCCTCGTAAGATCAGACTTGATATTAGAAGCTGTCCCTGCTTCGTTTTTAAGCTGAGATATAACGTCGTACAATGGCCTCTTAGGAGGGACATAAACTGTTACAAGTTCGGTGCCGTGTCCTGAAATGTTGCCTAACCTATTGAGCATTTTTGTCAGCTTATATCTCTTAACTGAATCCCAGTTCTGACTAGAATTTGCTTTGCTAACCGTCACCATGTTAAAAAATGACTAGTTCTCAATATAAGGTTTCATTTTGGAGCTATCACATTCAAAATCAGTCTATCTAATCTCTGTTCATCACTAATTTCTACATCAAGAATATAAGACTGGCGGGGTGATAAATGGAGGCCAAATCCGTATGTTGCCCACTCTTGAATATATCAAACAAACTAGGAGGCGCTTAGGGATTACACAGAGGACACTTGCAGACCTTACAGGCGTCAGCACGTCTATGATAAACCAAATTGAATGTGGTAGGTGCAAGCCTAGCTATGAAACCGCGAGAAGAATTTTTGAAAAACTGGATTCTTTGGATCAAAAGCATTCATTGAAAGCAATTGATATTTGCAGCCAAACACTGATCTACGTTCAGAAAAATGAATCCCTCCATACAGCAATTATTAAAATGCGGAGCAACTTCATAAGTCAAGTTCCGGTATTTGAAGGAACCCATGTCATTGGCCTCATCAGTGAGGATGGACTGGCAAGAAATATGATAGAGAAGGAAGAGAAACAACTCAGTAAAATGCAAGTCTCGTCGATGATGGAGCCGCCTCCTCCGATCATTGACGGAGGCATGCCGGCCAAAACTCTTATTCCATTAGTCAGATTCGCAAAATGTGTGCTAGTGAGCGAAAGGGGAGTTGTTACCGGAATAATAACACTTTCTGACACTTTAAAAATGGTAGAATAATTTCCTAACATCTTCATTATCATTCGGAAAGATTCTCAAGACCGTTACAACAGTCAGCAACTTTTATGCATTCACCACAAATGCTTATGCTGCTGTCTTGGGGCAAGTCACGCTCACATAGGATGCAAGTTCTCTGCATTAACACGTATCTCTCCGACCTTTCTGTTAATTTAGATCAATATAAGATATTTTAACATTCCTACTGCAAAATGATTGATGGGAAATGGCATGGTTAGCTGCGACACTAATGGGGATCTTCAATTTTCATCCAAATTGTTCTTGCCTTGTGATCAATCAGCCTAACTGAATATTCATCACTTAGTCTTCTTCTTATGTTATCAGAGTCGGCAAATTTGTGTTCTCGTCTTAGCCTATCACGTTCTTTTAGCAGGTCTTCAATCTGAAATATTTCCTGTTGCGTTGGCTCCGCTAGCTTTAGACCTAGAACAGCCAGGAAGTTGTTAAAGTCAGTTATTGCTACCTGTGCCATATCCCGAGTCAAATGCTCGCTTGCGGCAAACCTGTTGATATCATTCACAAACCTCATAAATATGCTCAGAGCAAGGGCAGTATTCATATCGTCCTCCATAGCCAAGCTAAATGATTCAACAGAATCTCGACAAAGCCTTTTTATCTCTTCAATCCTTCCACCCTTCCCCTCAGCGAAACGAAGTTCAAAACCACATATTTCGATCTGACGCCATTTTTGTAAACAGGAGATAATTGAATCGTCCGAAAAGTCAAGTGGCTTAGAATAATGAGCTGAAATACAATAGATTCTAAGCGCATTTACTCCCCATCTTTGTCTTGCTTCTGCAACGGAAATGATGTTCCCTAGTGACTTGGACATTTTTTCACTATTAATACTAACCATCCCCACGTGTAACCAAAATCTAGCCATTTCTTTCCCCGAGTAAGCCGCACATTGCGCGATTTCGTTCTCATGATGTGGAAAAATTAGATCATTACCTCCTCCGTGAATGTCAAAGAAATCACCCAAATACTTGGAGGCCATAACGGAACATTCAATGTGCCACCCAGGTCTTCCTTTGCCCCACGGACTGGTCCAATTGGGTTTATCCGAATAAAATTTCCAAAGTGCAAAGTCGAGAGGATCCCGCTTCAGCGGGTCTATTTCAATCCTAGATCCTGATTCAAGCTCTTCTATCGTTTTTTTCGACAAATTACCGTATTTATCAAAAGCCCTGACGTGGAAGTAAACGCCATTGTTAGATACATAAGCATAGCCCTTTTCCAGCAGAGTTTCTATATAGGAAATCATGTCGCCAATATGCCTTGTAGCAAGTGGATACCTGTCAGCTAGCATTACATTCAATGGTGTAAAGTCCAAAAAGTATCTCTCTATGTATAGATTCGCTACCATTTCCGGGTCTACATTTATTTCCCTGGCTTTGTTGATTATTTTGTCGTCGACATCTGTGAAATTCTGAACGTACAGTACTTTATGGCCCTTAAACAGCAGGTACCTTCGTAGGACGTCGAAGAATACTATTGTCCTAGCATGGCCTATGTGTGAATCGTCGTAAACCGTTACGCCGCAAACATACATCCTCACCGTGTCGCCATGAGGATGCCATTCTTCTGTGCGATTCGAGAGTGTATTGTGCAGCTTAATCTCTTTTCATCCCCGATCTCCTAAACGTGCATCTCAAATTTAGACGCCCTACAGGTCTAAGTAAAGATCGTTATCTTTAACAATTACCTGATGGGTTGCTAATTTGACCCCTTTAAGATAATCCAATAGCTCGCCTGTCCTAACATTGTAATGCCATGAATGTAGAGGACATTCTACTACCTCACCGTCGAGCTTGCCAGGCGCAAGAGATCCGTCCTGATGTCTGCACAGCGCATCAATAGCATAGTATTTTCCTTTCGTATAAAATATTGCTATCCTAGCATCTTCTACTTTGACTTCTTTTCCCTTATTCTCTTGAAATTCATCTGTGCGAGCCACCTTACGCAGTACCATTGCATATTGAGCTAACTTTATCGTATTTTATATTTTGTGAGGTCTAAGAGGTGGTCTTTTTCCGCAAACTTCAGATGAAATGCCTGTAAGCCTTCTGTTCGTTAGTCAGTTTATCTATCCTTATATTCATCGATTCTATACTGTAACGAGCAATGGCTCTATCTATGTGTCGCGGAACCCTGTGCAACCTTTTTTTTAGTTTAGCATGAAACTTGGACAAGAATAGGATTGATAAGAGCTGATTAGCAAAAGACAAAGACATAACTTCGGGGGCATGACCCTCGCCGCTCACCAGGTTTACAACTCTCCCTCTGTCTACAAGAAAGATTTTCTTGCTAGCGATCTTAAATGAATTCACGTTTGCTCTTATGCATACAGGATTGGAATCTTGTTTGTATAGGTACTCCACGTCTATTTCAACATCAAAGTGTCCGGCGTTGGCTAAGATAGCGCCTTGCTTCATTTTTTGAAAGTGCTCTTTTCTGATCACTTTGGTCTGGCCGGTACATGTTATAAATATATCGCCGCTTTCAACAACGTCAAGCAATCTCTTGACAGCAAACCCGTCCATACTCGCTTCTAGCGCCCTTATGTGATCGATTTCTGTAACTGTAACAATGGCGCCCATTCCGCTTGCTCTGGATGCAACACCTTTCCCTACCCACCCATATCCGCAGACGATAACGTGTTTTCCTGCCAAAAAAACTCCTGTTGCCCTCATGAGTCCGTCGATGGTACTCTGGCCTGTTCCATAACGATTATCAAACAAATATTTAGTGGATGCATCATTTACTCCTATCACAGGATAGAGAAGGCTTTTTTTCCCTTGTAATGATCTCAAGCGAGTTACCCCAGTCGTAGTTTCCTCTGTCCCACCGAGAATACTCTGGCACCTAATGTTGTTTGCTAGAACATGTAGCTCCGCTCCATCATCAGTTACAATTTCTGGTTTGAATTGAATTACCTTGTTCAAACATTCCCTGAATTCCTTGTCAGTTTGTCCGCGCCATGCATAAATTGTCACTCCTTTTTCAGATAGAAATGACGCTATATCATCTTGCGTGGTCAGCGGATTTGCTGGACAGGCTACAATATCAGCTCCCAGTTCCTTAGCCGCCATGAGTAAGACTGAGGTTTCTTTAGTTATGTGAAGACAGAAACCCAACCGGCGGCCGGCAAGAGGCTGCCCGTTTAGGACCTTCTCCGTAATTTTTTTTAGTATTCCCATATGGTCTTTAGCCCATAGAAATGATAATTCCCCCCTCGCGGGAGATCCGGCTTCTGATATTACACTATTCAATTGTGATATCTTGTCCTAAACTAACATGAAGTTATAAAGATGATACCTGTTCTTTTTGAATTGAACTAAGCCATAGGGTTGAGATAGGAATAACTAATGTGTGTTTGTATACTGAATAGCCGGGTAAAGAGATCATTCATTTGCATGGTTTCGATTACATTATCATAGAAACTCAGAAAAAATAAGAAGTTAAAGGTGTAGTACATGGGAAACAAAGCTGACCTCAGGGGTACCGCAATTGGTCGGTTCCAGCCGTTTCATAACGGGCACTTGGTTTTAATAAAGCAAATCCTGGAAGACTGTAGCGAGGCATTAATCGTTGTAGGTAGCGCGCAGTTAAACTATACCATGGCGAATCCATTTACTGCAGGAGAGAGGGTGTTTATGATACACAAAGCACTAAAAGACGGAGGATTTGATCTTTCGAAGATTTTGATCATACCTCTTGTCGATGAAGAGAATAATGCAAAGTGGTTCTCTGCATTGGCTTCTATGTTGCCTCCATTCAATATCTTGTACTCCGGCAATCATTTGGTTATCTCTCTTGCTTCCCAGCACCTAGAAGTAAGACCCCCCAGGTTCGAACGCAGAAAAGAGTTTAATGGTTCCTATATTCGTAACAGAATTCTGAACGGGCAAAAGTGGAGTGACCTCGTTTCCAGATCAGTATTCGAGATCATCAACATTATTGACGGAGTCAACCGCGTTAAGACTCTGGCAAAATATGAACTTGAACGCACGAAGTTATATGGCTCATGAGAATGTTGTTCGCGTGAGCAGCTTAATTAATTGATTATCTCGATCTTGGATGGAAATCAAAATAGCTCCATGTGGAAGGCTAATCGATCCTTTTTTGCACGATGAGAACATCTATGATCCCTTGGCTAGTCTATGAGTAAACCTTTACGAGCCTGTCCTGTTTGTCCTGGTTGCGGTTCAAAGAAGTTCAAACGGATAAGAAAAATAGAAGGACATGTTTTGGTTCGTTGTATCAAATGCGGAAAGTGCGTTCAAATTTAAAATAAATTACACATGTTGTAATGAAACAATGTTTACTTTTCTGTAGGAAAACTGGAGGGTCAATTATTTGATAGCGAGTCTCTATCTGGGGGTGCCTCACACAATTCTAGTAATACACCATTTAGCGACTTTGGATGAAGAAAAATGATCTTCCTCCCATATGACCCCTCCCTCAAATCTCCTAGGAGTTTAATTCCGCTGGCAGAGGCCCTCGATAAGTCTTGTTCTATGTTATCCGCAGTTATTGCTATGTGATGTATTCCTTCACCATGTTTCTCGAGGTATTTCGAGATGGTGCTGCTAGGCTCTGTAGGCTCCATAAGTTCTATCCTAGTGTCTTGCAAATTGATCATAGCAACTTTAACCTTCTCACTTTCAACAATTTCTACTTCAATCCTGTCGGAGTTTAGGACTTTTTGGTAATTCTTAATCGCCTGGTCTACGTTGTTCACCGCTATTGCTACATGGTCTACTCGCATTCTTGTCCAACGCTGATTATGAGAAGTTCAATATAATGCTATTTAGTGAAAACCATTCAAAATGCTGAGCAGACCCTTATTTTGTCATTTACTGCATCCTGCGGGACGGAGGGTTTTATTTATTTTAGAACGTTACTCTAGGCTCAAAAATTCCGTAGATTTCTCTTAATGAATTTGCGATCTCGCCCAAAGTTGCCCTATTTCTCACGGCTTCGACTATTAAGGGTATCAAATTCTTGTCGTGTTGTTCAGCCGCTTTTTGAAGGGAACTAATGGAATGTTCGAATTTTGATTTATCCCGAGAATCCCTAAGGTTTTTTAGCTTGCTCCTTTGTTTCGACTCTATCTCGGTATCGATGACATTAAGCTTCGGCTCAATACTACTTGAATCCTGGTACTTATTAACTCCGACTATGGTCCTCTTTTTGGTATCAATTTCCTTCTTCATATTATATGCATTTCTTCTAATTTCCTCTTGAAAAAAACCTCTTTCGATGGCTACAAGGGCGCCGCCCATTCTGTCAATTTTCTTGAGGTATTTTTGAACCTCCTCCTCTATTCTAGACGTAAGGTATTCGACATAATGGGAACCCCCCACTGGATCGACGGTCTTCGCAATGCCTGTTTCAGCAGCTATTACTTGTTGTGTTCTGAGGGCTATTTTTACTGATTCTTCTGTTGGCAGGGCAAGCGCTTCGTCCCGCGAGTTCGTATGTAATGATTGACATCCTCCAAGAACAGCGGCCATTGCTTGAGACGTAACCCTGATAATGTTATTGTCAACCTGTTGAGCTGTTAACGACTCACCACTTGTTTGTACGTGAAACCGCAAATGCCATGACTTGGCGTTTTTAGCATGGAATCTATTTTTCATTATATTCGCATAAATTCTGCGAGCTGCTCTGAATTTTGCTATCTCTTCGAAAAATTCCATGGTGCAACAAAAGAAGAAGGATAGACGCGGGGCAAAATCATCCACTTTTAGCCCTTTGTTAAGACAGGTCTGGATATATTCTATGGCATTAGCAAAGGTAAACGCTAGCTCCTGAATACCATTCGATCCAGCTTCTCGCATGTGATAACCGGATATGCTTATGGGATACCACTGAGGAACTTCTTTGAAACAGTACTCGATCATATCCCCAATGAGTCGCAGCGAGGGTTTTGGAGGATATATGTACGTATTTCTCGATATATACTCCTTTAAGATATCATTTTGAGTTGTGCCTCTTATTTGAGATACAGGAACGCCTTGTGCATTTGCTACGGTGACGTAGAGAGCGAGAAGAGTCGATGCAGTAGAATTGATAGTCATAGATGTGCTGACTTTGTCCAGTGGAATTCCGTCAAAACATGTTAACATATCTTCGATTGAACTTATTGACACGCCAGTCCTTCCTACCTCCCCCTCGGACAGTGGATCGTCCGAGTCTCGCCCAGTTTGAGTCGGAAGGTCAAATGCAAGTGATAGACCAGTCTGACCATGCTCTAAAAGAAATTTGAATCTCTTATTGGTTTCTTCTGCGCTACCAAAGCCACTATACTGTCTCATAGTCCAGAGCCTCTCTCTGTACATGTTGGGATAAAGTCCACGGGTGTACGGATATTTGCCAGGTTCTTCATTTTCAATGTAGTCTGAGGCTTTCTTCTTGGAGTATACCCGCTTTACCGGAATACCAGAATCCGTTTTAATTGAATCTGTTGACATTGCTTGAGCCCTCACCAGGTTATCGTACGTATAAATTCATCCATCGCTTGAAATGGGTCTGTTTTTTTATTTGCGAGGCTATCAATGGCTTTGCGATAGTCATTGTTGTTGTCCAACATTGAAGAAACCTTTTGTTCAATCGTATTTAAAATCATATCTCTTAGCTCAAAGTCTAATTTCCTACGTTCATTCTCTGTTTGATTTGAAGAACGCATTTGCCTTATTATCTCATCAAGAGTCGTAGCAACTTCTTTGACTCCTTTACCAACCTTTGCTGAAACCTTCAAAACGCGCGGTCTGTTTTGAGAATCTGATAAAAACTCAAGGAGGGATTGGTATAGCGGCCCCGCTCCCTGCAAATCAGCCTTGTTTACTATACATATGTCCCCCACTTCGGTTAAACCAGCTTTGACGTTTTGAATATGGTCGCCGGTATACGGAGTAAAGACAACCGCGGTAACATCGACTATTTGAGAGATCTCAGTTTGGACCTGTCCTGCCCCTACGCTTTCAATAAGTATGAGGTCATACCCAGCTGCGTCCAGCACTCTTACTATATTCCTAAGCGACCGTGAGATACCCCCGAATGAACCTCGAGATCCAATGCTCCTCATGAATACTTTATCGTCACTCGTTACAGACTGCATTCTTACTCTGTCCCCTAGGATTGCCCCGCCGGTTATTGGGCTCGTTGGGTCTACTGCCAAAACGGCAACAGTATATCCCATACCGTGAAGCTCGGGTATAAGCTTGCCTATCAGGGTACTTTTCCCCGCCCCAGCAGAACCGGTTAGCCCGATAGTTTTTGCTCTCCCAGTTTTCGAAAAGATGGCTTGTATAATATCGCGGCATTCCTTTTCATTATTATCAACTATTGAAATAGCTCTAGATATCGATCTTCTATCAGCCTGTAGCACGCCTTCCACTATACTAGACGTCTGATGGGATAGCATTAATTAAGTGAACGTAATTTTAGTTTGGATCTTATTAACTTGTGGGTTTGTAATGATGAGAGACACGCTCGCAAAAAAATAAAGTTTGTAGCTGCAGTCCAAGATTCTATACGCGAATCTTGGGCATGACATGACTTGCATTTGATAAAACATTTTAAGCCCTGGCGACGGAGGAGATACCCATGTCTGCACAACAAGAACAGCCACAAAATTTCCACAGGCCTATAAGGGTATTGGTTTCAAAGCTAGGGCTCGATGGCCACGATAGGGGCGCGCTTGTTATATGCAGAGCGTTGAGGGATGCTGGGTTTGAAGTCATTTACTCTGGTCTGTTTTGTACCCCCGAACAAGTTGCGAAAATAGCCGTAGACGAAGATGTCGATGTTGTGGCTATGAGCCTGTTAAATGGAGCCCATCTTACAATTTTTCCAAAGGTTGCCAGGCTATTAAAAGAGAGGGGAATGGAAAACGTACTGATAGTTGGCGGAGGCATTATACCTGAACACGATAAGAGAATCCTGGAGGAGCAGGGAATCACTGGAAACTTTGGCCCAGGAACATCATTATCCGCAATAATTGATCATATTAACATGAACGTAAATAAGGTCAAAAACACATAGTTATCTACGCTTTTTCGGCGGAGGTCGGCCACATCATGGCGCGCAAGTCTTTGCCAACTTTTTCTACTTGGTGATTTTCTAAATCTTTCATGAACCTGTTAAAGGAATTCTTTCCATCTTTCTCATATGTACTTAACCACTCCTCGGCGAACTGACCAGACTGGATGTCCTTTAGGACCTCTTTCATATTTTCTTTGGCAATTCTATTAACTATTCGCGGCCCTCTACTTAGTCCACCGTACCTAGCAGTTTCGCTAACCCGATTATACATCCCCGTTATCCCATATCGTTGAATAAGATCAACTATGAGTTTTAACTCATGCACACACTCAAAATATGCTACTTCAGGTTGATATCCTGATTCAACCAAAGTTTCAAACGCGGCCAGGATTAGCGAATGAGCACCGCCGCACAGATCCACCTGTTCACCAAACCAATCGGTTTCGACTTCCTCCTTGAATGTCGTTTGAATCACTCCTGGTCGCGTACTTCCTATCGACTTGGCGAGAGCCAAGACTTTCTTCAATGCGTGATGGGATGAGTCTTGGTGAACGGCAACAAGTGACGGCGTGCCAAAACCGTCCTGGTAGAGTTCCCGAACTCTCTGGCCTGGTCCTTTTGGAGCTACCATTATTACGTCAACATTGTCTGGGGGTTGTATCCATTTCCAATGTATTGCTGCTCCGTGAGAAAAGCTGAGAGCCTTGCCTTCGCTTAAATGCATAGCAATGTGTTTTCTGTAGGTTTCTGATTGCTCCATATCTGGGACCAAAATGTGGATAATACTAGCCTGTTTTGAAGCTGGCCCGATTTCTGCAACCTTGTGGCCTTCTTTTTCTGCCTTGGTCCAACTGTTTCCTTCTCTTCGCAGCCCCACTATTACATCAAGTCCTGAATCCCTCATATTGGTTGCCTGTGCACGGCCTTGAATTCCATAGCCAATTACGGCTATTGTCTGGCTTTTCAGCACATCCATAGACACGTCGTTGTCAAGCCATCTCTTCGCTTGCATATCGTATTGTATCGAGATGTGCCCTATATCAGCCTATAGTACAGCTCTCCTTATGGATTTACTCTTGTTCGTGGCACGAAGATGGTCAACTATTTAGCATGGGAGCTGCTACCGTTCAGATCAAGAAGTCCTCTCTGCAAAGTTAAACCGTGATTGGGGATCTTGTTTTAACCCCTAGTTGATAATTGTAAACATCTAATCTTATCGACATAGTCTACCAACGCTGGTAACGTATCCTCAATTGAGATTCAATACATCTCACGAATTACCGAATCCGTAAATTCGGAAGTTGACAATTTTCCTCCTATATCGATTGTTTTCTTGTTTCTTTTTAATAGTTTTCTTATGGCACGTTCTATCTTTTGCGCCTCTCGGACTGGTATTGTGTCACTATTTTTTTCACCAAGCCATTCAAGCATTAGCTTGCAAGAAAGAAGTATCGATGAGGGATTAGCGGAATTCTTACCCGCAAGGTCGAAAGCTGCGCCGTGGACTGGCTCAAATAACGCAAAATCATCGCCGATGTTACATGTTGGACCCATGCCGATGCTGCCGGCAACTTGAATTGCCTCATCAGACAAAATATCACCGAACATATTCGTAGTCACTATTACGTCGTAGTCTTCCGGATTACGAATGAGATTCATGGCGCAGGCGTCGACATATTGCTCCGTAAATTCGATGTTAGGGAAATCTTTTGACACGATCCTGCACGTGCTAGCAAATAGGCCATCAGCTCGTCGCAAAACATTTGCCTTGTGAACTGCTACAACCCTTTTTTTATTATTCCGCTGATTGCATAGTCGAAATGCATATTCGGCTATCCTGCGAGATGCTCGTTCCGATGTGCGTCTCAATGAAATTATAGTATTTTCATCTGCCTCGAATTCCCAGCCCAAATATAGGTCCTCTGTATTTTCCCTCACAATTACCATATCTATTGTATCCGACAGTCCCTCAAGGTTAGGGAACGATTTGATTGGCCTAACGTTTGCAAACAAATCCATTGTTTGTCTAAGAACCAAGACGACGTCTGCAGCGCTTTCACCGACAGGTGCCTTCAAACAGGCATCGGATTGTTTAATTGCGTCTAGCGAATGATCAGGGAGCGCTTTTCCGGATTTGGCTCTTGTTCCATCTCCAGCATCTATGCGTATTATGTCAAATTTTGATTTGGAATGGGAACTTATGGTCTCAAGTAAGAGGTTTGCAGCGTCTGCTAATTCAGGACCTATTCCGTCGCCGCTTACCAGTGAAATAGTATATTTCACCAATCTTTGACTCTTCCTAATGATCGCTTTTAGTTTTTTGGATACAGAACTTTTCTTAGCATTACCTTGTTTATCGCATCAATCACTGCTTGTACAGATGCCACAACTACATCTTCGCCAGCTTTGCGAGCAGAGACGACATTTCCGTCTTTATCTTCGACCTTTACGGATACTTCTGCCAGTGCATCGGATCCTCCGGTAATGGAATCGAGTTTGTACTCACGGATCTTAACATTCGCAATCTCAGAGGCAACTTTTTGTATGGCCTTAAGGGCGGCATCGACAGGTCCAACCCCCGTGTCGGATGCTATCAAGTCTTTTCCATTTGTATTCAATCTGATTACCGCTGTAGGAATCAGATTCATTCCCGTGACTATATGGAAATCATAAAGCTTGAATTTTTCTTCGAACTTGCTGTTCTGTACTACTTCGCCAGCTATTGAGAGTAGCTCCGATGTGCTTATAGATTTGCCCTTATCGGCTAAAATCTTTTGCCTTTCAACAATTTTGTGCAGCTGGATATCTGTGCATTCTATTCCAAAATCCCCAAGCATAGCCCGTATGCCATGTGAACCAGCATGTTTTCCAGCCTGAAGCCACCGCTTTCTTCCGACCATCTCAGGGTCTATTGGCTCATAGGTCAAGGGATTACTTAGTACCCCGTGTGTGTGGATTCCTGATTCGTGCCCAAAAGCGTTCTCACCAATTATGGCCTTATTAGCCTGGACAGCCATTCCCATAATATTGGAAACAGACTTGGAAGTCTCATAGAGTAATTTTGTATGAATATTATGCTCCTTCTTGTACAAGCATTGAAGCGCCATCACAAATTCCTCAAGCGAAGCGTTGCCTGCTCGCTCCCCCAGACCATTTACTGTTACATGGGCGCATGTGGCGCCAGCATTTATCCCCGCAATAGAGTTTGCAACAGCCAGTCCAAAGTCATTATGACAATGCAAACTTATGGGAACTGAAATGTTTTCTCTGAGGGTTCTAACCAGGTAAGAAATGAATTCTGGTGTAGCGTAACCTACTGTATCGGGAATATCTATTCTATCTGCACCTGCTTCTCCTACTGCCCTAAATACTTTGGTCAGAAAAGCAATGTCTGACCTGGTCGCATCCTCTGCCGAAAATTCAACTTGTAAACCATGGGATTTTGCATAGTCAACTGCCTGAACCGCTTTTTGTATAACTTGTTCGGGAGACATTTTCAGCTTATACTGCATATGAATATCTGACGTAGCGATGAATGTGTGCACATAGTTGAGGTCACAAGTTATCACGGTATCTATATCATGGACAAGTGCTCGTGCCAACCCACAGATTTCCGCATTCAGCCCTGCTTTTTTTATTGACTTAATTGCTTGGATTTCCCCTTGCGAAACAATAGGAAAACCGGCCTCTATGGCATCGACACCTAGTTGGTCTAATTTAATCGCTATCTGGACCTTTTGTTCCGGGGTTATAGACACGCCAGGTGATTGTTCCCCGTCCCTCAATGTAGTATCAAAAATTCGTATCTTGTTCCCATTTTCAGACATTCAGTACTCGCCTCGAGGGAGTGCTGAAACACCCGTTCTTGCTAGATGTATAATTCCAAAGGAACTGACAAGGTTTTTGAAGGCATCAATTTTATCAGGAGTTCCTGTGATTTCTACCATAATGGTATTTTTATCTATATCTAGGATATTTGCTCGAAATACTGAAGCATAGGTTGTGATTTGCATCCTTTTTGTTGGCTCTTCTGCCTTCATTTTTATTAGCGCAAGTTCTCTATAAACTGTCTTCGAAGAATCCAAGACCCTTACCTCCACTACGTCTATTAGTTTCCTAAGTTGTTTTACCAGCTGATCTAATGTCCTTTCATCGGTTTTGGTAGTGATGGTCATACGAGAGAGATCGACTTGCTCCGTAGAACCCACAGTAATACTTTCGATGTTAAAGCTTCTTGCTCGAAACAGATTGGTCACTCGGAACAAAACTCCCGGCTTGTTCTCAACCAGAGCGGCCACAATATGCCACGACTCAGCATCATCTTGCGAGAGGGTGTCGGCCGTTTTCAATAATCCAGCCAATAAAGTTACGCTCCCGTTATCATATCCTTCAGACCTGTTCCAGGAGCCACGAAAGGATAAACGTCCTCTTCAGGATCAATTGCAATATCAATTACGGTCGCCACGTCATTTTTCAAGGCTTTTTTTATGGCACCTTCCAAATCATTCATAGATTCAGCTCTGATCCCCTGTGCTCCGTATGCCTCTGCCAGTTTAACATAATCAGGACAACTATTTTGATGAACTCCCATGTACCTTCTATTATAGAAGGTTCTCTGCCATTGCGCGACCATTCCCAGCATGTAATTATTCATCAAAAATACTATGACAGGAAGCTTTTCCAGCACAGATACAGCAAGAGAGTTCTCTGTCATATTAAATGATCCATCACCTGCTATATCAACCACCGTTGCCTGGCTTTTTGCAGCTTTCGCTCCTATTGATGCAGGGAAGCCAAAACCCATGGTTCCTAATCCTGTGGAACTAAAAAATGTTCCCGGTGATATTACATCAAAATGTAAAGAAGCCCACATCTGACATTGCCCTACCTCTGTAGTTACAATAGCATCAGATGGCAATATTTCCCTCAGCTTTTTCAATGCCTTTTTTGCCGTTAACTCCCTAGGATAGTCTTTGATAGTGTCAGCATAATAGTCTATTAGCTCTTTCCTCCGTTTAAGCCAAGGGTCATCTTTGGTTTTTTCTACAACCTTGTGCTTCGCAAGCATCTTAACTGCCGTCCGGAGAGATGCCTTTACGTCTCCTATAACTGCGATATCCACTGCCTTATTCTTGCCAATCTCCGCGGGGTCCACGTCAAGATGAATTATGGTCATACCCTTGCCAAACTCGTCGAACCTCCCGACTGACCTGTCGGAAAACCGAGCGCCAACTGCTATAATACAATCAGCCTCAATGATTATCTTATTCGCTTCCGGATGACCGTGCATTCCGATCGGCCCCATCGCTAACGGATGGTTTTCAGGGAATGAACCCTTTCCCTTGAAAGTAGTAACCACAGGAGCCATTAACAGTTCAGCCATAGCCTGAAGCTCGGAAAAAGCACCAGATAGAATTACTCCACCACCTGCCATTATTATTGGTCTCTCCGCTTTGATCATTGTCTCGACAGCTCTTTCAAGCTGGGAAAGATCCGCGTCAATTATCGGATTGTACCCCCTCACCTTTATGAGATCAGGAAATTGAATATTCTCGCGCGCTTGCTGAACATCCTTCGGAATATCTATGAGTACTGGCCCAGGACGACCGCTTTCGGCAATATAAAAGGCCTTCTTTACCGTCTCCGGAATTTCAACAGCGGCCCTAGGCTGAAACGCATACTTTGTGCATGGGTTAGCTACGCCAATAATGTCTGTTTCCTGGAACGCATCTTTCCCGATCATGGCGAGCGGCACCTGTCCAGTAACTGCAATCATTGGTGAAGAATCTGCATAGGCTGTCGCTATCCCAGTTATTAGGTTAGTCGCCCCCGGTCCAGATGTTGCGAAGCATACTCCAGCCTTCCTTTTTATTCTGGCGTAACCATCAGCCATATGCGCAGCAGATTGTTCATGTCTAACTAGGATATGGCGTAGACTAGCGTCCACAAGAGCATCATACATCGGTAAGTTGGCACCTCCTGGCAGGCCGAACACGAAATCTACTCCCTCTGCTTCTAATGCCCTTACGAGTGCTTCTGAACCTATCATTTCCAATTCTTCAGCAAACCACCACTTTGAATTGAACCACAGGCTGCCCGTACTGCAAATTAACTACAACATTATCGCAACAAGTCCAAATCTGCAATATTAAGGGAGACAAGACGAACAGGAAATAATCTAATTATGCCAAAAATGTTTGTAGACATACTCTTATTGCTAATGAGATGTCTTACGGATATAACTAATAAATTTTGTGTCTAAATCACTCAAAATCTATCGTGATTCTATATGCGTCTCTATTTCGCTACTCTTTATGAATTCTTCAAATGCCGCTTCCGGATTTGAGCTCCCATGAACGATGGATCTCACAGCCTTTATCATGGACGTGGGAAATCTTGATTGCCAGATGTTTCTTCCCATGTCTACACCTGCCGCTCCATCCCGTAAAGCATTGTAGGCCAATTGCAGTGCTTCTAGCTCCCGAGGCAGCTTCTTTCCTCCTGCTATTATTACGGGAACCGGACATCCCTCGACCACCTCTTCGAAATTCTGACAATAGTACGTTTTTACGATATGAGCTCCAATTTCCGCAGCAATTCTGCATGCAAGCCCTAGATATCGTGAGTCCCTATTCATCTCCTTTCCTACAGCAGTTACAGCAAGAATCGGGATTCCGTATCTTTCTCCCAAATCTACAAGCTTGGAGAGATTCACAAGAGTCTTGTGCTCGTATTTGCTTCCTACGAAGATTGAGAGCGCTAGACAGGAGGCATTTAGTCTTATTGCTTCCTCAACAGACGTGACTAAGCTTTCGTTAGATAGGTCATCTCCAACAATGCTTGTTCCTCCTGAAACCCTCAAAACTATGGGGATATTCACATCAGGGTTCACCGAAGTCCTCAGAACCCCTCTCGTTAGCATTAAGGAATCAGCATAAGGCAAAAGTGGTCTAATCGTTGTCCTAGGTGTTTGAAGCCCATCAGTAGGTCCAAGGAAGTAACCGTGGTCAACCGCTAGCATAACTCCCCGGTTGTCTTTAGGGCTTATTATCTTAGACAATCGGTTTTTAAGGCCCCAATCCATTCTTTGGTCAACTTCCCGAAGTAATTTTAGTACTTATAAGTTTATACTCTCACGCAGTTACTACAACTTTCATTGAATCTTTAGCCTCATGTGCACACCGAATTGCATCCTCGGCCTGGTTTAGGCTAAACCTATGCGTTATAATCCAATCCATATCTATTCTATTGTTATTGAGCAATCTGCAAGCTTCATTGGTTTCTATTTCAGAGGCAGCATAACTGGGAACAAGTGACCATTCATTTGAGTAAACCAACGATGCATCAAGCAAAAGCTGCGTTCCCTTACCCGGAACACCGAAAAGGATAATTTTTCCTGCTCGTCGCGTCAGGCTGAAAGTTTTAACCATAGCTTGAGGATTGCTAGTTGCTACAATAGAAATGTCTACCCCTCTGCCACCCGTAGCCCCCTTAATAGACTCTTCAGCATCCGGTTGCTTGTTAATATTGAGACATTCAACCTGGAAATGTTTCTCGGCTAGGTCCAGTCTAAATTGATTAATATCAATAAGAAAAATTTTACCGCAGCCTATGGACTGCGCAAGAAGAGCAAGCATAATTCCTGCCGGGCCAGCCCCAAATATCGCAATATCGTCTCCCTTTCGAATCCTGGATTTGTCGAGGGCTCTGATACAACAAGCAAGAGGCTCTATGAGGGCCGCCTTTTCGAACGTGACGTTAGATGGAAGACTTATGATCCCTCCACGGGAAACATTCCAACCCGGGACCAAAATTTCTTCAGATAAACCACACGGCTCTAGGTTACTGGAATGAAACATCGTGCACATGGTATAATCACCATGTCGACAATAGTGACAGGAATAGCACGGAACATGATGATGGACAAACACTCTGTCACCTACTGAGTAGCCTGAAACCAGTTCTCCAACTCCGACTATTTCACCGCTAGGTTCATGGCCAAGCCTGCCCGAAGACATGCCGTAGTTACCATACACTTTTTCTAGGTCAGAACCGCAAAGTCCACATGCCCTCATTTTTACTAACACATCGCTGGATCCAGCTTTGGGAGAAGATAATTCATCCACTGTTATTGTTTTCTTATCCTTTACAAAGACTGCTTTCAACAGGTAAACCTTGAATAACGACATCATCTATAAATACGTGACACCTTATCAGAATGCTTTAGTATTTACAAAATACAGCACTTTCAGAACAAAAAAGAATGCTTATTACTTTCTATTGTACTTCTTAGGTTTCTTGACAAAAATTTTTTTGCATCCGTCGCAACAAAAGAAGAAAACCTTTCCCTGATGTTCGTGAGATAAAGCCAAATCCTGCTTGAGTTCTATTCCACAAACGGGATCCACTGGCACGGTAAGCAATGCAAAAAAGATCTATATATGGTTATCACAAATCATCCAAAGTAATAGCATCTCTAATATCGTTTTTTTGGAATTGATGCATGACTGTTGCATTACTGTTGAAGCCTTAGCAGTGACACTCCTGCTCCTGGCTTTATTGGTCAATGCTTTTTGACAGTATTGTTTTTGAGGATCGCTTTGATGGACTTATAGTGATGTCGTATCCATCCACCGAAGTAATTTGTGGTAAATGTGGCACAACTCTATCAAAAGTAATTAATCTGAGGCCTGTACGGGACATTTTGCGAACACATGATAGTAGGTGTAAAGTATGTGGGAATAGCCTTAATTCCGCCGACTTCACGATAGAAGTTGAAAAACTATAAAATGTTTAGTTTTGATATGGGTTTCAGTCATAATACGCTCTATCAATGATCATGGCTTCAACTCTTGCCCATCCGCAGCCGGAGCCAATGTTTTGTGTGGTTATTTATTTATGCATATCTCGTTCCGGAAATATGTCAAGATAGCCCGATTCTAAACGCCGGTAAAATCATGCTTACCGCTAAGGCAATACTTGTGATACGAGAATACTTTACTGTTGAAGCCATAGCAGGGACAAGAGCAGAATTTTCTTCTCCATAATTCTTCCTAAGCTCCCAAATTGCCCTAAATGCATATGGAGCAGACAGAAGACAGCCAATTGAATACACAGTAGTATAGGTGAGAAAAATTCCTAGTATCACTAAAGGATACACCGAAATTACCAACGCTGAAAATGCTTTATAGGATCTTTTCTTGCCGAGTAGTATAACGAGCGTCTTTCTCCCTCCTAGACGATCAGCATGATAATCAGGAAAGGAGTTTACTAGCAAGACAGAAGATGAAAGCACTCCAATAACGGTCCCAACGAAGACTGGAGAAAACTCCAAGATTGGTATCTGAACATAAAATGATCCTATAACTATTAGAAGCCCCTTTACCCCAACAAATAGTTCTGCCAGTCCAAAGTTAACTATTTTGGATGAATAAAAGAAAATTGCTAAGACTGCGAAGATAAGAATTAAAGCGATAATGGGTCCGCGAACCACTACAAAAAAACATCCTATAAGAATACCTACCAATAGAAACAGGATAGCGGCTCTGTAAACCGTCTTTGGTGAGAGAAGATTTTCAGGTATAACACCACTTCCGCCACTGAACTTGGTCCTCTTCGTTATTTTGTCTATTCCCCGCCTGTAGTCCCAATAGTCGTTTAAAAGATCTATACTAGCATGCAAGCTGAAGACCCCGGCGATTGTCAATAGAGCATAGTTCAGATCAAATGAGGAGTATTTCCATAATGCCAGCGCCATGCCATTTCCTGAAGCAAAAAGGGATGCTAGAAGAAACTTTACTCTAATGGCCCTAAGCCATCTGCCCATCAATGCTTTAGGTGTTAACACATCCGTCATTAATTATTATTTCCCGGGGCTAGCTTCACTATGACTGGTTTATGTTGGTATCTCTGGGTGCTAACCCGCGCCTGGAGTATTAGTTAAGAACTTATACTGGAAAACTACATTTGACTTCGACCAAAAATTTCCCCTCCAATTGATGCTGCAGAGTTTGACGCGCAGAAAGACATGAAGCGAATAATAATTGAATTTCTGTGCAGACATCAGGATAAGGGGTTTTCATCAAAGGAAATCTCACAGGCATTGTCTTTGAGTGAAGAAGAGATAAACTATACAATGCTAAAACTGGGACTATCCGACTTCATTTTGGAGTTCACCAAAGGATTTGCACGCAGGGGCGGTGACTCAAAAGGTGAAAAGATGAGAATCAAAATAGAAGATGTAACGGTACAGGGAATAACATACTACCGCTGTCTAAAGTTTGATTGACATATTATGAGGGAATATATGTAAATATATGAGACTGGCATCAAAAAAGGATCTATGCTTTATGGCTTAAGCCTGGGAGTCGCGGGGCTTTGTCATGCGTAGTGACTATGATTACTACAAAGATATGCCTAGACTGCGCGCCCTTCTTCAAACTCAGTACGTAGGCAGGGCGATACTCTGGTTTAGAAGTTTATCTTCCACTCAGGAACTTGCAAAGGAACTAGTGAATGCAAAGGGCGCCTTAAGGGTCGGCGGCTATGTTATTATTGCCGACAGCCAATTAAGTGGCACAGGACGCAACGGAAGGGAATGGGCTTCACCTCGAGGAGGAATATGGTTATCCGTGATCCTCAGTTCAATGTTGCATCCAAGCAAATGCTTCTCATTTTCCTTCGGCGCTTCTTTAGCCGTCTCTGAAGCAATAACCCACTGTACCGGGTTAGAATCAAAGCTCAAATGGCCAAATGACGTTATGATAGATGGCAAAAAGGTTTCAGGTGTACTGGTAGACGCTTCTGTGAATTCCAGTTCTATTGAGTATGTAATATTGGGCATCGGAGTCAATGTCAATGTCAACAGTGCTGAGGTTCAAAGGGATATAAAGTGCCAAACGTTTCCATATCAGGTAACGTCTCTGAGTGATGAATTAGGAGCACGTTGCGACAAAGTAAGGTTGATAAAGAATATTTTGCAGACACTTGACAAATATTATTTGAAGATAGAATCAGATACTGACTATCCTCTACTAGAGCAATGGAAGCACAGAGCGATTGACATAACATCAAAACCTGTGTATGTATCGCATGGCGCCGAAGGATTTACTGCTACAGTACTTGGATTGGAAGAAGATGGTTCTTTGGTTGTGGTCAGAGATAACAATAGGATAGAAAGAATAGTCTCTGCAGAATACAGCATACGATTTATAGCATAAGGTCTGTTTATGTTGCTAGCTACGTAATTCAGGTTTGGACTGGGAGATGGCGGGTCATTGTGAGCAATTGACGATAGGTTTATTCAACTTTACACACAACTGAAACATCATTTACGTTGGTTCCCGTTCTCCCAGTTATTATTAGCGAATTTAGTTGTTTGAAAAAATAGTAGCTGTTATGGGTTTTTAAAAAATAAGTGGCATTAAGATCTCTTTTCCTAAAATTTGATATGACTTGCGAATTCCAAAATGCGCCAGCAGCATCGGAATTACCATCAATGCCATCTGTTCCGAAGCTAAGGATAGTAGTATCTTTATCTGTTCGAAAGTTTTTAAGCTCTATAGCCGCTGACAATATTGCCTCTTGGTTTCGCCCTCCTACGCCGGGCTGTTTTACTTTATTCACTTTAACCACAGTCTCTCCTCCTAGAACGTATGCAAAAGAAGATTTCTCAGGCTGGACCAGCTTGACCAGGTCAGCCAGTTTTCTGCCAAAGATTCTTGCTTCGCCGCCAAACGATGTTCCTAACTTTTGAGCCCGAATCCTGCGGCTCACTAAGTATCTAGTAGCAGCTGTGCAGGCAACTTCGTTGTTGCCGATTAAGACATTGCTGACTTTTTGAAAAATCGTATCCCCATGCTTAGGAGTTTCAGGTCTGCGACTCTTTACACCTTCTGCTATGACGTTTCTTACTCCCGGGTATTGCCTCCTCCAAAGCCCGTATTTCTTAAGAACCCGCGTGGCGTCCTCATAAGTTGAAGAGTCAGGATACGTAGGTCCCGAGCCTATAACATCAAGTCTGTCATTTATTACGTCGGATACAATTAGAGAAATTAATCGACACTCCCTATTCTTGTAACGCGGCAATTGGCCGCCCTTAACTCTGGATAGGTGCTTTCGAACTGCGTTAACCTCCTCTATCGATGCGCCTGATAGTATCAACGAATTTGAGATATCTTGCTTCTCAATTAAGGACAGACCAACTGATGGATATGGCATTAAAGAGGAGGCGCCACCAGAGATGAGGACTATGACAAGATCTGAAGGAGAGGTTTTTCCGAGAATCTCTATCATTTTCTTTGTGCCCTTTACTCCCGCAGCGTCTGGGGTAGGATGACTTGAGTGTGTAACGGAAATTCCATTGATATGGCAAGAGGTCCCATATGGAATGGTAATAGCGCCTCCTGAGATCCTGTTAGATAGGATCTCACTAACTGCACTAGCCATTTTTGCTGTCCCTTTGCCCGCACCTATCAAATAGATAGATTCAAACAATTTCAAGTCCACAATAGTTCGATGCTTCCTAATATCGTAAAGTAGAAGTTGCCCGTCTCTTAGCTTCAAGCTATTTTTGATCAAGTTAGCAGGGTCTACTGAGCGGAGCGCGCACTTGACAGAGCCAAGGGCAAGTTGAAGCGAGCGGCTTTTTTTTTGAATATGACTTTCCAATTCGTCTGGCTATCTCGATATTGGATTCCTGCTTTACAAACATATTGTCACTCGTTCCTATCCACTTGCATCCTTTATTTTTGGCAGCCACAACGGGAGCGGAGGCGCATGATCTAAGCAAAAATATTAAATCCCAGAGTGTGCTATCGATGTAATTCAATTAAACAATGTGACTTGATTCTATGATAGTTATAACGAGTGGCGGAATTTGATATGTAAACTTCGCTATTTCTATTCACATTTCTTATATTGTAGTCATTAATTTGCTGGCACAGAATAGTTTTTTCAATTTTTTATACCATTGGTTCAGTCGTTAATGTTGGATCGATTGGACTAGCGTTATTCGGTTAATAATTATCGCCAAGATAGGTTAATCAATGCATTTTATCATAGAACTAATCTCATTGAGATAAACAATGGTCGCATATCTATCATTAAAAGGAGAGCCCGGAAAACGAGGGCTTATGTACGTACCTTACTATGGCCGTTCACGTGCCTTTATTTCAAATTATCGGTCATGGAGAGAACATCACAGCGATGGAAATATTACACAAATTGCATGCTCCTTGCTAAGCCACGAAACACTTCACCTGGCGATCAACAAATTGTCTCTCTCGGCGTCGGCTGATTTGGATAACCTTTTTGGAAGGTCGAACAGCTGGGAATTCTATAAACATGGTTTGGGAGATTTAGATAAGCTGAGCATCAATTCTTATAGTTTGCACAAGAACGGAGCAAAGAAGCCAAAAAAATCAAAAAAGAAAGGAATCTAATACACTGCAACTTTTGATGTGTTATTGAGGAATACATAAATTGCATTTTTTGCATAAGAAATGCCTCGATGTTCAAGCTGTACACTCCACAATCCGCGAATAAGACATTGCCTGATGTAGAGAAGAGAATTAAGCAGATTATATCCCAAAAAGACAGCGTTGTATCTCTCCAGGAGGAACTTCAGAGAATAGTCGACTCAGATTCGCCGTTCAGCGAGTTTTTCAGGAAGAAGCAGGAACTAAATGTTGCTGTCACTAACCTTTACAAATCCATAGAGCAGATTGAAGAGCTAGGAGTAATCATCAAGAGTGTTGATGAAGGACTCCTCGACTTCCCTTCTAAACGGTTCGACGAGGAGGTATGGCTTTGTTGGAAAGTAGGGGAAAGCCAAGTCAAATTTTGGCACAAGAAGGACGAGGGATTCGCGGGAAGAAAACCACTTAGTCCTCATGCCATGTCCCGAGTTGAAGCCCAAGATGATCTCTCCGATCTGAGATAAGTATCAAATGATTTTAAGGAACTGCTTGTTCAGAATTTGCGCATAAATGCGTAAATCCTAGAACCCAATGGTTTTTACAAAACTTTATTACTGTTTAGGCAACCAAATAGACAGCAGTTTTCAGGAAAGACTCCGGTTGAACATCCCTATTGCGCAAAAGCAACGAAAAAGAAATAGTGCTC
>JAREAJ010000085.1 GCA_029240395.1 Nitrososphaeraceae archaeon | reverse complement strand
AACAAAATGCCTCTCTATGGTCGGAAATACATCCTTAATCATATCTATAAAGCTAAAGATGTCCGTATGAGGAAATCGGTTACCTCAAATAGAAGTTCTAGGGTGTCGCTTTCCTTGGGTCCACGGAAGTCCGCCAGACTTTGGGATATGTATTGGGTTTCATTATTATCCTTTTCATGACAAAAGCAAAACCATTGTTTTTGGTTTCAATTTCACTTGATACCATAACTGCTTCTGAGAGTCCAACAATCTCGCCTTTGATGGTATAAATTCCCACAAGTTCTCCTCTTCTCAGGTCACGTGGTATAGCAATAATTCCCGGAATCGCTAATTGTGCACCATGGCAAAGTGCATCTACGGCAGTATCTCTAATTACCACACCACGCAAAGCCTGAAGTGCATACTCTATTGGTCTAATTAGCTCCCTCAACTTTATTTCATCTAGACTATCCTTGTACAATTGAAACGCATCAAATACATCATGTAATCTTACAAAGCGTTCGGTTCCCTCTGAGAATCCGCTGACCATAGTTCTTCTGAGCTCTACCATGGTTGCTCCGGGGCCTAGGACTTCTCCAAGATCATAGATAATTTTACGGACATAAGTGCCAGCCTGACATAATATTCTCATAAGCAGGAGCCGCTCATGTTGCTCCAAAAGGTCAAAAGAGTACACGGTTCGGATTCTAGTAGCACGTCGAACAGCCGACCTCTGAGGGGGTCTCTGATAAATATCTCCCGTAAACTCCTTTATAACTGGTTCAATCTTTTTCGCAGAAATGTAAGAATGCAGTCTGGCTAGAGCATAGTATTCTTTTGGTCCTAAAGTCAGGACAGAGAGTGCTTTTGTCGCCTCGCCAAGGCCAAGCGGCAAAAGACCGCTGGTTCCAGGATCCAGAGTCCCACTGTGGCCTATCTTAGAGAGGTTCAACATCTTTTTCACCCACGAAACGACCTCATGACTAGTAGGTCCAGGGGGCTTATCGAGGAATATTAATCCGTACTCGAATAGGGTACTAATGGGCCGTTGATCTGGAAAGTGGCCAAATGTATCGTTTGTTTCATCATCGTCAATCTTCACCAGATTTTGCAGCTGTGGTAATATCAACGGTTAACTACCCAGTCATTCCGTTTTGAGCACGTCGATTTGCTTGCAATCGTCTGATGATAGACTTTGAGATTTTTATCAAAGATGGCAGGCTCAACAAATCAGTATTGAGACAGAAATCGAACACCTGTAGGTCTTCGCCGAAGTTAAAGTTATACAAATTACGGTAGATACTCCTATTTTGCTTATCTCGAATTTGTATAATTTTTTTCGCCGAGCTATACGGTATATTGTCTCGATTTGCCATCCTCCTAGCGCGGTTGTCTTGTGAGCCCTTTAACCAAAACTTGACAGCGTCTTCTACCAGCCATGGCAAAGTATAGCTGGTAACTACAGCGCCTTGGCTTTTCATTATTTCGATTAGCTTCTTATCTACTTGTCTATCGAAAGAAGGGTTTGACCTTCTTTCTTGCATAAATTCTTTAGCTTCCTCAGTATCCCACCAGTCATCACCAGAAGTTGAATAACCTCTACTTTCAGCCAGCATCTTGAGTATATCGCCTCCGCTATATGTTTTTAAATCAAATTCTTTAGCCAATTCAATAGCCATGGTCGTCTTACCTACGGCAGGCCAACCAGAAATGATTATGCCCGGTTTTTGCTTGAGAGTTTTTGCTACCATGGAGGATAGTATCTCAAGTAATGCCAGGCATTGATGTTCCGGTGATCTTAGATATTATCCCGCTAAAAGCGAAGGATGTTATAAGAAACCACCCCCAGAGAAATACTTCACCTGGAACGCTACAGGCGCCCTTGGTTTGGCCGGTTTGATCGACCTGTTGGTCGAGCTTGACATTATCGTCACTGCACATTAACCACGGGATTTGTATTGGAGATATCGCCGTCGTAGCCCCGAACACAGAGGGAAATACAAATATCCAAAGTAAGAAAGAAGGCATCATGTAAATCAGCATAGGTCGCATTTGCTGCTGCTGCATTTCCATTGTCATCTTATTGACGTACGCTTGTTTTTTCTTTAACTCCTCTACACGAATTTTGTCTTGCTTTCTAATAGCTTCTGTATACTGTTTTCTCCATTCATTGGTTTCCTTCATAACTCTGGACATTTTATCGATATCCGTGGTTCTTTTCCTGAGCAAGGCGAAGGCATAATTCATCCCTATCGATATCAGGGCTGACACAATCATAGCTGACACCATGTCCGGAAATAAAGGATGTTTCGTATACTGAGGGGTAAGTCCGGGTACTTGCATGATTATTGAGAATATTAAATTGGCCTCTAAGATCAACCGTTCTCCACCAGTATGCTGGCTATACCGCGGGCTGCCTTATCAGCCTGATTGTTATTGTTCTCAATTATCGTAAAAGGGGACCCCGTCAGATTAGCCAACGAAACGATCATCATCCTAGACAGATCAATTTCGTGTTGTATTTCTTCTTCGGACAGTAGCTCCCGATGCCTGGTGGTATCCGCCTGGCGTCTCAAGCTAATTTCCCCGGCATTTGCAATGATTAGCAACAGGTGGGTGGGTCTTATAATTTGAACAATATTCAGGGGAATCCCAGGATAATACCACTGAGAAGTTTTTATAAAAAGATGAGTATCAATTATTATGATATTTTCATTCATTCCAGCGATCCTTTTTGCGGCATCTTCTTGTAGGTCTCTCTGCTCCCCTATCGAAAGATTCCTCATTTCATCTCTATTTTTTACATTTTTCTTGCTTGCTTCTTCGAACATGAGCGTTCCGAATACAGCGGTT
>JAREAJ010000084.1 GCA_029240395.1 Nitrososphaeraceae archaeon | reverse complement strand
ATATTTCAGAACTCGAGTTTAGAAATATATATAGAATCAACTTAAAAAGCCTTTGAATGAAAGATTGTGTATTCCAACTAAAGTTAACTGAGGAAGAGCATAGGGAGCTTAAGAAATATATCCGACATTTGTCCTCGGAAATGATCCTGTTTGGACTACGATTTGCATTCAATCGAAACAGAGCTATTTCCGGAGGTTACTTAATGCCCGGTAGAAAGAGTATTGTAAAAAAGGAGACAAAATTGCTCAGCCGGAACCAGGCAGCATGGAGATTGAGAAACTGGAAATCAATGATAAAATCGTATAGGCAGAAAGGTTATAGCTATCCTACAATTTCTAGGATCAAAAGGCAGATCTGTGTTATTGCCTCTAACTGATGCCGCGAGTGTGTTTAGGTTACAAATGCATTCATAGATCTCCGAATGAAATGTCCCTGGGTAGTTAAAGTATTGGCTATCTTGTTGTCGATAATATAAATTGGATCCTGGGAAAGCCCAAATCGGCTCCTCTATGGTGACCTATTCCGTTACCTAGGAATGGCGTCGATGGGATATGCACCGCACGTCCTGCAGTAGCTATCTTTCCAGACGAAAGGACCCTGACATTTGGGACACCTCAGAACACATGATTTGTCATGTGCTGCAGGAGGAGGGAATCTTCGCCTATACATCAAATAATAGTAAAGGTGTTCCTTATCTCTTAAGATCACACCCTCGTCTCTAGCTTTATTTCTCTCAATTCTGAATAGCTCATCACTACATGCCCCGTTGATAAAGTGTGTAATCATGGTTATGTTTGCTCCTGCTTCTAAAGCTCGTTTTGTTCTCCACGCAATATCTTTTCCTACGTCATTCTCAAAGCATTTTCTTAGGATAAACTTGCCCCACCTTTTGCCGCCATAGTACCCAACTTTTTCTGAGGCATCGATTACTTTAGAGTACTCTAGAAATTGATTCCCCAAAAAGGGCGAACTTACAGGAACGCCTAGTGCTTGGCCGAGAGTGTGAGATGAAAAATGCATTATTTCCCAGATCCTATGAAGTTCTCGCTCCAATTCAGCCGGTCTGCCATCGAGACGCCTCATATAGTCATACCCTGCGAACAATTCGTCACATCCGTCACCCGTTATAACGCCATTATAACCCCTTTTTAGTGACTCTTCGATTCCTGCATACACAACAGATGAATTTCTAATTTCAATCGGATCAAATGTCCTCATTATCGCGATAAGTCTGTCCATAATCCCGAGTAAACTCTCCCCATCTAGAGTGACCTTTACATGTCTCTTACAAAAAAGCCTGGCGATTTTACTGGCAAAGTAGAAGTCCTCGGCTTCTTGCCCCAGTCCTATTGTGATTGCGTTGCTGGGCCTTATTATGCTGGCAAGAATGCTACTGTCCAGCCCTCCTGAGAGTAGGATTGAATCATGTCGCAAATTACCATTAGATTGAACTATTCGCGACCTGAGTTCTTCACATCTTCGCTTTGAGAACATTTCATTTTATCGCAATCTTGGCCCTTTCTAGGTCATCTTCTCTCGGACTTGGAGTGTACTCTTTCTTCTTTTTTTTCCAGAGACAATCGACAATATGTCTCTATCTTTTATTATATAGTTCCGTGGAAGATGCAAACCGTCACGGGCATCGACTCCATACAGGATGCCCTCTGCAAGGTCGGTATGAACCGTCCTAGCTAGATCCTCAATTGTTGAGCCCGATTCCATCAAATATACGTCAGGTAGAATGTTGCCGTGTTTATCGGAAAGATTCTTAGGATCTGCAACAGGATATACGGTATTCATGCTTAATAATTTGAATACTGCTACGTTGATTGCGAATTGTACTCCAGTCCTTAAGTATTCACCCAGGATATCTCTTCGGATAAAATTCAGTGCCCACTTCTGCTTGTCGTTTAGTTGCTCGTCATTATTTATCTCGAATCGTTCATCTCCAGGATTGTACCCGATTAGACCTCTAGATACCGCTCTCCTCAATGTAAGCTCTGCATCTGCGCTTGAAGGAATCACTAAGAAGTCTTTGTATCTTTCCCTCAACCTCTTGAAGTTATCAGCAGAAAACGGGAGATCAATTTTATTCCCCAGTATCAAAGTTGGCTTGGAGATGACTCTTAGACTCCAGGAAAAGTTTTTGATTTTTTCGGCGGTATAGTCATCGAATTCAACGCTCAGCATGGAATTATTATTCATCGCTAATCTTACGTGTTCTTCTTTAACGCCGATGCCCCTTAGTACATCTGCAATTGCCCTTATGCTGTCTGTGCCTGTCCTTATCGCCCTAGAAATTCTGTCCCTATTGCCCTCTAATAGTTTTAGGTACCACATAGCAAGCTCTTCTTCAATATCTCCTACATCAGCAATTGGGTCCCCCGTTCCGGGCTGTGCGATTCTACCTGTCGCGTCGATGCCTCCTGAAACATCCACAATGTGTATAAGAGCGTCAGACTGTGCTGCCACGGCGAGGAACTGATTCCCCAGCCCCTTCCCCTCCCACGCTCCTTTAATGAGTCCAGGAAGGTCAATCAGTTCTATTGGAATATATCTCCAACCATTAACGCAACGGGAGTTTTTGGGATTATCTTGGATATCGAATTCCCGGTGTACGCATATTGTTATCGCATCAGTATTGCCCGTTGAGGGACGTATGGTGGTGAACGGATAATTGTTGGTCTTTCCCACCAGCCCTATTCTTATCATACATTGAAGACGGATTGGATATGCTAATTTATAGATGACTCGTTATCCGTCTAGTCAACGAAATAAGCCTGCTGATTGGAACCAATATATTATTTTCATCGAATCCGATCAGATATCTGCCTTCCCAGTCTTTCTTCTTAGAATATTGGGAGAGTTACCGCTCCGTCTGATGCGGACGTAACTAAAGACGCATACTTTGCCAAGGCACCATTCAGATACTTCGGTTTCTTAGGTCGCCACTTTCTTTTTCGTTCCTGCATCTCCGCGCGGCCCACTTCAAGGTCTATCGTTCCACGCTTGATGTCTATGGTTACATTATCGCCATTTTTTACCAGAGAAATAGGACCGCCCACCATAGCCTCGGGTGAAACATGTCCAATCATAAGTCCTCTTGTAGCCCCAGAGAACCTACCATCGGTGATCATTGCTACACCATCTGAAATCCCCTGACCAACCAGTGCGGCAGTGGCTGATAACATCTCTCTCATTCCAGGTCCTCCTTTTGGGCCTTCGTATCTTATTACGAGTACGTCCCCGATTTCTATTTCGCTTTTAGATATAGCTTCAAACGCCGACTCTTCGGAGTTGTATACCTTAGCCTTTCCATTGAATATCATGTTTTTTAGGTTTGCAATTTTGACTACGGCACCCTCTGGTGCCAAGGATCCATTGAGAATCTTTAGCGTCCCCTCTCTGCTGATTGGATTCTCGATGTTCTTTACTATTGTAGCAGCTTCGCCCTCATGTGTGAATTTTGCCCCCGAAAGATTTTCTTTCATTGTTTTCCCTGTGACCGTTAGTGTGTCACCGTTGAGAACTCCTATATCGAGCAATTTTTGAAGGACCAACTGGATACCTCCAATTCTATCTAGATCAGCCATTACGTACTTTCCTCCCGGCCGCAAATCAGCAATGTGCGGGGTTCGTCTTCTCATTATTTCGAAATCATTGACCTTTAGTTTGACTCCTGTCTCTCTTGCAAGCGCAATTAGATGGAGAACCGCATTGGTGGAGCCACCTATTGCATTCACAATAGATATAGCATTTTCGAACGCTTCAAAACTCAAAATATCCCTTGGCTTGATATCACTCTCTACTAATGATAGTAATGATTTTCCTGTTAATCGCGCGATATCAGTCCTTCTATCGCTTTCGGCGGGGGCGGAAGAACTACCGGGCAACGACATTCCCAGAGCTTCGCTAACAGAAGCCATTGTATTTGCTGTGTACATCCCGCCACAAGACCCGGCAGATGGACATGCTGCGTTTTCCAAGGTAGTGAGCTGTTCTAGGTTTAATTTTCCAACTTCATAGGCCCCCACGGCCTCATACACATCTTGGATTGTAACGTCACAATTATTCCATCTACCAGGCAGAATAGTTCCCCCGTATAAGAAAATAGAAGGCACATTGACCCTTGCAAGTCCCATAAGGGTTCCCGGAAGACTTTTGTCACAACCGGCAATTCCGATAATCGCATCATATTGATGTGCTATCATCATTATCTCTATAGAGTCTGCTATGATTTCCCTACTCACTAAGGATGCTTTCATTCCTTCGTGACCCATTGCTATAGCATCAGACACTGCAATAGTGGTGAACTCCCTAGGAGTACAGCCGGCCTCGCTGGCTCCATGCTTTGTTGATTGTGCCAGCCTTCCCAAATGAATATTACAAGGTGTAGCTTCATTGGACGTAGAACAGACAGCCACGAGTGGCTTTGCGAGGTCTTCATCGGTCAATCCCATCGCCTTATACATAGCGCGATGGGGAGCCCTAGCAGCTCCACTAATGGTCTCCCTACTTCTAAGATTCATAATGATATCTGTTCTGGGTACCCTAAAATTCTTTGTCTAAAAGGACGCCCGCCCTCAACTCGTTTTAATCCAGAGTTGCTGATATTTTCACGGCCTCCAGCCCTTCAACTTTGAAAACAGTTTCACACATGCCGCATTCGGAATTACCGCTTAAGAGATCGTTTGAGGATACTTCCTCATTAAGATAATCACATTTGGGACAATGAAAAGAAAACATAACACTGAAGTTTTCGAGCTCAATCGTTTCAGCCATGTCATACCTTAAGAGTTTATGATATATTTAAATTGAGCAATA
>JAREAJ010000030.1 GCA_029240395.1 Nitrososphaeraceae archaeon | reverse complement strand
TACGAAGAAACTGCTTCATGTATGATGTCATACAGACTGGCATAGCGTTTTACAAACTTTAACTGAATATTCTCTTGCATGCCCAGGAGATCATGTGAAACAAGTACTTGACCATCGCAGTTCAAACCTGATCCTATTCCAATTGTAGGAATAGAAAGACTTCGCGAAATTAGTGCAGCAACTTCATCGGTTACCATCTCTAATACTATTCCAAATGCACCCGCTTTCTCTAATTCTTTTGCGTCCTCAATTAGCAGCAAGGCAGTATCAGACGTTTTCCCATGAAGCTTCTGATTGTTCCATAAACGTGAAGTCTGCGGCTTAAAACCAATGTGACCTAGGACAGGAATTCCGGCCCCCGCAATAGACCTAATTATAGGCGATACTTCGGTACCTCCTTCAATTTTTACTGCGTCACAACCTGCCTTTACGAAGAGCACGGCGTTGTGTATTGCTTCAGAAGGAGAGCTTTGATAAGAACCGAATGGCATATCGCCTATAATCAATGCTCTTTTCACTGCCTTTGAAACGGCCCCGCAGAATACGAGCATTTCCTGCATGCCGATTAGATCAGTGTTATCATATCCCAACATAACCATCGCAGCACTGTCCCCAACAAGGACTCCGTCTACCCCTGCCTTATCGTAGATCAGGGCACTGGAGTAATCATAGGCAGCTATAAAAGCAACTTTCTCTTTCTTTTTCTTCATATCCAGTATCCGATCCACGTTGACCTTGTTTCCGTTTCCGTCATTGAAGAATCTGCTTTGCATTTTTTAATATTTCTCACCCTCCATTTTATTTTGGTTAGAGCTACTCTCGTCCATGTCTATTTTCGTACTAAATTCCCTCGCATAATTGACTCTGACTTCAGAAGGTTAGTACGGTTATCAAATTGCCAAACCGCCTTTCTCAATACTTTTTCTCTATACCTTAGTCTAATTCCTTTCAATTTCTTTACCATAGCAACCATAATCGGTAGAGTTCTTATGACATTATCTACAATAGTAATATCTGCTGAGCGGGCCGTTCTAGACATGGGATTTAGATCTATCGCGACTACGGTTTTGCCCATTTTAACCAGCGCCTCGGTCCTGTCGCCATCCTCGAGAGGCACTAAGACGGTGTCAGCACGCATGATCCCATTAGGGTCGACTCGCCTTCGTTCACTTTGTAGCTCAGGGATTATAGAGTCCTGTGTTAGACTCGTTCCTAGAATTTCTGTTGCCCCAAAGTTTCTCAATTCCTTTCTTATGAGTTGTTCCCTCTCATTTGTCCTGTAAAAAAGATTAACTTCGATTTTAGCTCCCAGAAGTTGACTCAATTCTACAATGGCCTTTGCACAAAGGGCTACAAGGTTTCCATTGACGGAGATCACGGGACATCTTGAGAGCATTAGGGTCGATGAGGCGGCCTTAATAGCAACACGCGCGATGCTACTAGTTGCTTCGCCTAGCAGATAGTCAAACGCTTCACCTCTGCCGTGCGCTATCAACCCTTCTGGAACGACCAAGCCTCTTTTGTATCCTTCGACTAACATTTTCCGAACAAAAAGAGATCGGGCTCGAGGGTGGGTTGTAGGAATATGGAAATTCGGAAGATTCAGTTCGCGACGATCGAGAATATCGTAAATTCCACTATCCATCAATGATCCTTGCTCCTTGATTATCTATGTCACACACCAGCAACGTACCTCCATTTCCCTTCAAGCATGCCTCAACATCCACCACGTGACTTGACTTCACTATCGAAAAGATTGTGTTGCCAAACAGTGCTATACTGCAACCAAATCCATGAGATCTGAGTTTCTTGGCAAGAACTCTGCTTTTTCCCTGGATTAATCCAAGAGTATTTGCGAATTCAAAAGACATTTCCAGAAAATCGCTGATGTTTCTCGTTGTTTTAAGTTGTTCTAACATCTTTTCTCCAAAGCCATTCAACCTTGTATTTTTTTGAATGAGGAGTTTTTTTGTAGACATCGGAGAAAGGCATAATATCACAACCTTAAGATCTTGCTTGTTGAAAGAAGGAATTCTATACGCCATTCCTACTCCAGGAGCACCCATAGCACATCTTAATTCAAATCCACCAACGTACTGAGCAAGAACACTCCCCAGACCTGTCCTGCATTCGATCTCAGAACAATGCGCAACTTGGGCGGCTTGTTCGAAGTTAAGCCCCACCTTCAAAGCGGTGTTAAGGGCATAAGACAGACTCAATGCAGCCGCGCCACTGGACGACAGACCGTAGCCTATCGGTAAACTTGTTTCATGCTCTACTTGGATATGGTAGGACTTTTTTCGGAAGAGCCTGGTATATTTTTCCAACACGGACTTTGATACTTCAATATTTGAGTTTGTCTTTGAGCCATTTATGTACACATCATAAGTCGTCCGAGTGCAATCATCCCGCTTTTCGCAAACTTTTACAAAGCTTGAAAGACCAATGCCTATCGAAAGTCCCGCTCCCGTTGAACCCATATTAAGATAGGACCGTTTGTCTGAGTATTTTTTGCTAGACCATCCTAAATTGGATGCACTTGCTAAGAATCCAGTAATATGGCCGGGACAATAAGCTTTACCTGTAGAAACAGCAGAAGCTGTAACTACCGCCATAGTCACATAAGTTTATAGATATCATAAAATATAAAAATAATGTTTAATTAGTATAAACCCGCTTAAACTTTATGCTTAAATTCGGAAGGAGATTGCAACAAATAGGAAGCAGTTTTCTTGTGTCACTGCCTAGCGAATGGATAAGGAAGAACGAGTTAAAAAAAGGAAGTATTATAATTATAGAAGTTCACAGCGATAACTCATTATCTTTACTTTCTTCTGATTCAATCGGCGAAGAGCCAAAGCAAGTAGCAATTGCCTATTCACCCCTTTCAGTGGATTCTGTAGTAAATCAGGTTTATGGCGCATATCTTCTTGGATATGATATAATTCGTATACAGGGAAATGAGCAAATAGCATTCGACCACAGAGATCGCATTAAGAATGCAATGCGTAAACTCGCTGGATTGGAAATCATAGAGGAGGATAGCGGGAACATAATCTGTCAGTTTTTGCTCGATGCTGGCACTTTGGTAGTTGAAAAGATTTTGAAGAGAATGAGCACAATCATATCAGGGATGTACAAAGACACAATTGATCTCTTAGGAAAAGGCGGTGAAAATAACATCAAAAAATCTATAATAAGCAGGGATGGTGAGGTTGACCGGCAGTATTTTCTCCTAGTAAGGTTAATGCGTAGTGCCATTCTGGATCAGCAACTAGCAACTAAACTCAACTTAAGCAACATAGACATACTGGATTATAGGATTGCCGCGAATCATCTGGAAAATGCAGGCGACTACATCAAAGATTTTACCAAGACTTTACCAAATATTAGAAGCCATGAACTGTTAAATGAGATAGCGCAGGCAGGTATGCTGACGGTTAAAATGCAGGAAAAATCTGTAGCCGCCTTCATAAGCAATAACAGAATTGAATCTTCAGAAGTAATAAAATTTTATTATAAATTTAACCAACTGATGGATTTGATAAAGGAGTTGTCAACACACAGTAACGGATTAAAAGAGTCTATGCCGAGCATATCCTTATTGAATTCCATCTATTCGATGGATAAAATTGCTAGATGTTGGGTCGATATTGCTGATCTGGTAAAGCCCGTCTATACAAACTAGTTTAACACTATTATCAAGTTTATAACTCGTCAGTCGTGACGGGAGTTCGCTATCTTCAATACTTGAGGTCCTACTGGAACAATAACAGGCTTTGCTTGATTGGCTGCCCTCATATATTCATGCTACACATTTTCTGGCACGTCCGCACGACAGGCTATAAAATTTTCAATAATTATTGTGCACTTTCACTGCTACTTTTACTGCGGAGTGCGAGTACCTTTAAGTTATCTATTTCCTGAAAGGACCCGCCATTCCAGTCCGTTGGGAAGTATACTTTTTCCCCATGGCTAAGTTGAAATGATGTACTTGTTATCACCCACATTAGCTCTTCAAACAATGCACTTTCGGCATGTAGATCTGTAAGAATCTGGACTGTTCCTCTTTCATTCGCTAGCTTTGTTTTCAGAGTAGGCAAGAGTGCACTTAAAGAGTTCAAAGTGTTAGAAGAAGTATTCCTCGCAGCAAGAACGATAAAAAAATTATCTATCGATCTATCAAGAACTCGAGGGATGAGTTTCATGGTATCTCCCCAGAACGAAGATGCATTCTGGGGCTCCAAGGTGGCAAACGTTGATTTTGCACGTAGTACCTCATTCTGGTCTTTTCCTATGCCGATAAAATACTCAGACCAGTGATTAGATGCCATCTTGTACAGCATTTCACAATTTCGCATCTCGACTTCCAAATTGACCTTTAGATAGAGCCTTCTTGCGCTGCTTATTGTTCTGTTTAATTGTGTAGAAGGGTTTCCCTCGTGAAAAAACTGGTATACCAAATTCCACCTTTGTCTAAAGATTTCGGGGAAATTTCGCATTCCTATTAGTTCCTTGAATGTTTCATTGTCTGCAAAATCCGAGAAGAATGCATCGGTTCTTGATACTGCTTCAAATCTTGGGAGATACAATTCATCATAAAGTTTGCTCACCCTATCCCAAGCTCTTAACGGGTCTGAACCCATATAGGTCACTGACAGGTCTGCAAGCCAAAGCACTTCTCCTAGTGCTCTTACTTTGGCAGGACTGTATCCTTTTCTTTCAAGGTCAGAAACATGTCGATCAAACTTAGCCTGGGCTTCATTTTGCTTAAAAAACGGAAAATCAGTCCTCCATATCAATGCCTCGACAACCATGCTTTCGGTGGGCTTCCAATCCACTTTGACATACTCCGGATGGGTTGTTGAAAGTTCTATGGGAAGAAGCAAGTTAGACTTATACTCTCTAAAGTAGTTTTCAAATTCTACTGGACTCATTGTAAAGTACGCGTCGAGTATTCTTGTCCTACTCAATACCTCAATCGTTCGGTAAACTCTGGGCCCCCTGGGTTGCACTGGAGTACCACCATCGTTTTTATTCTGCCGTAATGAGCCCAGATGAGCCTCACTAGGGTCATAGTCATGTAACAGACCTGCTACTAGAAGGAGCTCATAGTCTCTCCATCCAAAAATCTGCCCACGGAATTCTTTTGGCAACATCTGTAAGCTAAGATAGGTAACCTCTAAACTGTGATGAAAATTATGATACTTGGCAGAGCCCTCACCTATTCCCTGTTTGTTATATTCATTTTTAATGAATAAGATGAGGATGCGAAACTTGTCCAACCTTTCTGGTGGTACCCCTTTATCGAGAGCTATATCAACTATAGAATCACCCAGTCTGTTATCGGCAATATTAGCTAAATTCTCATTGGTGTTTTCAATGGTCCGCTTTTTACCCCCCGGAAAATGTCTTATGACCTGTCTGTATACTAGTCTAATAGGAAGGCTTTTGTTTAAATATATCCCTAATGCAGAAATTTTCATGGGATATTTTATCCGAGGTTTTTCTCTCTCAACTACCTCCTCGGACGCCCTGGCTAGTGTCATATTAAGTTGTGTCAAAAACGAGCCCAATTCCGAATCGTTTATGTTCCAATTGTCTTTTTGCTTTTCAACGCGAGCAAGGTCTGTATTCATAACTAGCCACTGAGGTATTTTTACCCTATAGCGATACTTTTTTTTCTTAAGCCTATTTTCGTATGAGGGTTGTGAAGGTGGGACTTCCTTAGAGGTAAGCGCAACATTTCGAGGATCCTGTAGGAATGGCAAATCGCGATCCTGTATAACTTGCAATACGATTTCCCTATTAGAAGTCTGAAGTCCAAGCAGAATATGCCAATATCTCCCCTTATCAAGCCAATCCGGCACCTGAGTTTCTCTATCCCAGAAATCAATAGGACCCATTGGAACATATCCTATTTCATAATCCTTCGTTTCTGGATTGTACGACCGATACTGGTAGTCTCCTATCATTGGATCAAGTTTCCGAGCCAAATCTCTCGCGCTATTTATCAACCTCGCAGAGAGGGTAAATTCACGGTAAGCCATGACTCCCCAAATCGTACCTAATGCGCTGAACAAAGTGAAGATAGAGGCGAGAATATCAATCTCGTTCCGCAGAAAATAATTGGGGACTAGTGGTATACCGAACCAGCCTGTTGACAAAATACCAGTAAATGCTAACGTGATAAATAGCCAACGCGCAAGATCGTTATAAAAGAGACTAAACGATTTAGAATGTCGACAAGCATTGGCAGAAACGTGGGCTTGACAATCGCAAGGTTCAGTTTGATGAAAGATGCAGTATATTTTTTCTGTTCTATTGGATTTGAAACCCAAGTCTCTGTTCTGCCTGCTTTAAATCTTAAAGTTAGATATATTATATATATTACAGTTGAAGAATATTCTAATTTCTGACCTGGATAATTTAGGACCTCATGGTTTGATGAAAGACTTTTAAATGCGAGACGTGGGGTTGGAATATTATATTATAGCTTACCGTAGGAGAAGGAATCTCTTCCTGGGGGCCGGTGGTCTAGCTTGGTTAAGATACCGCCTTGACATGGCGGGGGTCGTTGGTTCGAATCCGACCCGGCCCATGCCAAACTCGACACTTTATTAAGGCCCAGACCTACGTAAATGATAGGAAATGAAGATTGATGATTGTGAACGATAATTAATTATAAACAGGAAGAACTACAACAACAACAGCAACAAAGGAGTGAAAGCAATCCAATGACCGTATTTAATTATGCTCTAAAATCAGCCGAAACCAAAAGACAATACCCAAGACGATTAAAAGTATTCTTGGACTTTCTAGATCTTGGAACCGATAAATTAGAAGAGCAGGCCAAGATTTTCCTAAAGCGAGCAAGACAGGATCCATTATGGGCGCAAAATTCCTTTATGGACTTCCTGTCTTTCTCTTTATTCGGCAATTGAATTGTCATTTTGTTCTTTATGTATTCTCCCTTACATTCCGTAATATGCTCTATTAGTATGCCGTTCGGTTGTTTTAGAAACAATGGGTTCAGATGTCGCTGGCGGACAAACAATATTTGGCCTTGAGTTAGGGGATTTCCTAGCAATCTTGGCCTTCTGTATCGCCATAATTATTCCAACTCTCACTCTGGTTGTAACTTATAGTCGTGGCAGGAAATCAGAGCAGATTAAGATTGCCAGAGAGAGTCGGGATATGATCAACGTCGCACATGATAAATGTAACACTTTCATAGAAAAGGATTTATTCCCGGAGGGAGGCTCCACTGATGATAAGAATGATTGGTTAACTAGATATCTACTAATTATAGAGAATGTTTCATATCCGATACGTTACTTTACCTTTTTAGCAACTGAAAAAGAGATTAAAGATAGAAAGGTTTTAAAATATTATAGAGACTCAATCCTCCAAACACTTACTTATCTGGAAAATAGATTTGCAGATGTAGAACGTATGGCGACAGTTGATCGTGTTATTATCCTCACACCCGACCGTGCTTCCTGGGTTGCTAGACATCGCCAAGAAGTTTGGGAAAATAGGGGATTTTGGGAACACATACCAACCATAAGTTTGTGGAGACGGATTTTTTCTTGAGATAACATAACAATGAACCTTGTATCACGGTGAATAATCTTTGGGCCTAATATTATCGTCCATTCTGTTCTTCACCCGACCCGGCCCGTTTGAGTGTCTCCCTAGGGGAACTAATTCAACATATCAATGACGACCACTGTCGGAGTGATGAATGGTCCCGCCAAACCTAGTATGGTTAGGGATGCAAGGGTAGAAATTGAAAAGATCAATAATCCGGCCCTTTCGGTAATGGAACAAACGGGCAAGTCTTATCGTATCCTTTTCCTGGCCTTTCACTACCGGAATTTATCTTTGAAGTTTCTCTAACTGATACTTTATTTCTGCGAGTTGAATCTGGAGTTTTGATTCGGCTGTAGCTCCTCTTGAAGAAAATATATTCAAAATTAGCCTTTCCCTATCTATTACTTGTAATTCTGTTAGCTTCTTCAAATTGTGTATCTATTTTGTCGTCAAATGTTCATCAACGACTATTTGTTGGATCTCGTCAGCAGGATATTCCTTCACAAAGTTCTTTATTGCTCTGCCTTACCGGAACCCATTCAAATTCGGCACGATCCAGGTATTTCTGGGTAAAAACTTTAACGATTTCGTTCGGTAACGACTCTACTGAGCTCTTTGCTTCTTCCAGTCTAAACCTGTCTGGATATGCTACGAGGATTACTTTAGTTAGATTCTCCAAGGGGTACCCAGACCAATACTCTTGATTCACTCGTACATGTTCATTTATGTGCCTTTGGGGAATAATAGTGGGACTCTTGAGAGTAACCGTTTTTTCCGTGGGGATTAGTTGCCTTCGTTGCGATGAGCCTCATTTATGTGGACGCTAAGCTCGTGCGTATCACTAAACTCTTTTTGACAAACCTCGCACATTGGGTGATGAAGATGTTCATCTCCGTTTGTTTTTTCCATACAAGATTATGAAGCTCTATTGGATAAAAATCTTAAGAAGGACTCAATTATACTGAAGATGTTGTTTTGGTATTCAAGAAGCGCTGCTGTAAGTAACGGTATTTTAATCCCGAAGTCGTCTTAAGAAATCATTCCAGCTTTTCTCGTCGACGCTTCTTGACACAGTAACTAATCGACTAAATACCTAGATGCGAGCGCAGGTATAAGGTCCTAACTCTGAAAGATTATAAGTTCTTCTTTCTAAATGTCCAAATAACGATGAAAAAAGACTATGTAATCTCGAAGATCGAAGCTTCTCAGGATGGAAGCCCATATGTGTATGTTTCGTTAACCGACTCAGGTACATCCAACGCGCAGACAGCAGGAAGAGGCCCTGGTAAGACCTTTCCACAGAGTCCTTTTGGCGTTGGTGTCGGAGCTTTCACCTCACCCGAGGACTTAATGAAAAACTTACCTAAGGCAATGTCAAACATGTTCGGTGGACATGGTTCAGGCCGGACGGCATCAGGGGATTCTCCAACAATTAAAATGAGTATGAGAGAATATGAAGATATGCAATTAAAGGTTGGTGATAAAGTCAATCTAGAAAT
>JAREAJ010000029.1 GCA_029240395.1 Nitrososphaeraceae archaeon | reverse complement strand
ATCACCCGACTATATGACACGCAGGGTTCGCTTGCATTAGTATTGCATCGGAAACATTATTACTTTTGGTCTGAATATGGTTAAGGTCATACTTCGAACAGGCAACGATTACGACGGTCTTGTCAGAGGGGTACAACTCTAGTTTAGAACCGTACTGTAGTTCCACGTCTCCGATATAATCCTTGAGTCTAGATTCAAGAGAGTGCATTAATTCGATCTTGTCTCCTCTCATCTCGTTTACATCCAGCGTCCATGCCACCACGACTTTAGTCCTACTAGCTTTAAGATCCCTATTCTTGAGAGTATCTCGAATGCGGTCTATTAAATGCTTGACATAACCCTCAGTAGCTTTTATGGTCCCGTTTACGAGGTACATCAAGGGACCAGCCCCAGTAAGAGATGCGCTGATTGCTCTTAGATCGTAAAGACCATCCGAAATGTCGTCGAGAAAAATGTCTGTGAATAACCCGTAGGCTCCCTCGCCGATGTTGTTACCTCGTGCATGCTTAAAGATCTCCAGCACGCTTGCAGTTCCGCTATATAGGTTCAATACTTTTATAGCGTGTATAAATTCCGCAGAAGCGACGTCGACCACGGTCAGTTTTTCAAACATATTTTGATGGGTCAGAAGTTTGGAAATATCTGAATTATTCACTGGGTCCGTGGATCCCACTATGACCTCCTTAGGAAACGGATTGCTTGTCGTCAATGGTATGTAATAATAGTGAAAATCGCTATTTGCTGATAGGCCGGTAACATGCTCTATCATGGCTATATTTTCAGAGTTCCCGCCAATACCTGTAGGAAGACAGTATATAACCGAGCAACCCTTGCCCAGAGCACGAATAGCATCTCGCAATTTTATTTGGCAATCAGCTTTTGCATCTTGACCTACTTTTCTAATCTTTGGTGCAAAGAATACGTAGGAGGCGTCCTTAACAGCAAGATCTATGGGCTCTAGGGATAGTAGTGGCTCATCCTCCATAAGAGACGAAACATTCGCATATGAGCTTGCGATCTCTGGTTTAAGAGTAATGGCCATCCTGGCCGCCTCATCGACTAGAGACACCTTATAGCCCCTAATTGCCAACGATGAGGCAACTTGATATCCCTCCGTGCTGAGCCCATAGACAACGGTATTTTTAGAGCTATCGTTGCTCATAGCAAATCTAGACCTACCCGACGCCGCATATCTCTTCCCCCTCAGCTATGAAAGAGAGGTTAAAGAAAAGGTTTTTTCTTACGAAGTCTTACCTTCAATAGTTTTGAAAGTTTGGTTTGATATATTGACTCCTAAACAGGTTATGTTTTTCAAACCCGCCGTTGAAATGCTGAGAGAACAAGGTCACGAACTATTGTGTACCTCTAGAGAATACCGCGAGGCAAATGACCTAGCTCGTCTGAAGAAAATTGACCTCATGGTGGTTGGAAAGCACGGGGGGGCGGAGAAATCTCAAAAGTTGTGGCAAAGTGCTAATAGGATAATGAAGCTAACAGAAATAATTAGCGCGTTTAAACCAGATGTTACAATATCGTTTTCATCTCCTGAGGCGTGCCGAGTAGCATTTGGACTAGGAATAAGAAGTATTGGCTTCAATGATTCTCCTCATGCCGACGCGGTTGCCAAACTTTCCGTCCCGCTCCTTGACTTATTATTATGTCCGTGGATTATACCGTATACATCATGGATAAGATACGGAGTCTCCAGAAGGAGTATCATTAGATACCGAGGGTTAGATCCTATTGCTTGGTTAAGAAGATTTCCGAAAGGTACGCTCGGACGCTCGGGCACAAATTATTTCCCACATAAAAAAGGCCATAATATATCGAAAAAGACCATTTTAGTGAGGATGGAAGAAGCCCAAGCCTCCTATATCGCCTTTAAGCAGCCTACGGGTGTCACCGTGAAGATGTTGGACAGGCTAATAAATAATCTCTCCGATATCGCAAATTTTTTCATATTATGCAGATACGACGACCAAAAGGCTCTTATTTTAAACAGGTATCCTGGCAAGGTTACTGTGATTCCAGAAATTGTAGATGGCCTTGCGCTGATATCTCAGTCCGACATTTTCATAGGGGCGGGCGGTACAATGACCGCAGAGGCAGCGCTCTTAGGCAAGCCTACTATCTCAATAGCGCCCTCAAGCTTTTATGTGGAAAAATATCTTCTCTCACGCGGATTAATAGTAAAAGCTTCGGGGCCTGAAGACCTAGAAAGAATAACCAGAAATTTAGCTATCAATCATAACTACGCTGCCAAGCAACTCAGGAAAGCGACTCGAGCAGTAAAAGAGATGGAAGACCCCATAGAGAAGCTCCTTTCACTGCTGACCAACGAAGATAACATTATAAAGTTAAGAACTGATACTAAGAATGCCCGGGAAGCCCGGTAGAGAACGCCTAAGTTCCGCCGATTGTAGTGGCCAAGCATAGAGGCCTTTGGAGCCTTTGACCCCAGTTCGAATCTGGGCCGGGCTAGTAGTATGTTCTAGGTCCGTTCTACAGGCAGCGCCGAAGAAAATTCGCATGATTGCTATATTGGAGATTTGTTTTTGCCAACTTTGGCTTGATAATCGTGACTGGAGCCTCGGTTCCAAAGCGCTTCACAAAATGTTGGAACACATATCCGGGCTAGGTCTTTCCAGCCTGCGTGTATCTCTCCGCTGCATGCGAGAGATGATTAAACGCTGAATTCACGGATTTTTCACGTTCCGAGATCAGTTTCTCATATGCTTTTTTTTTCTCTAGCAAAATGTCAAACAGCTTACGTTGTTGTAAAACAGATGGTGACCCAGAGGAGAGCCGACTTTCTATCGATTTTTCCGGACTTAAACGTTGAATTACCTTAAGAACATCACGTGGTTCGACACCAGAGGCGTCTTGTCCGAACGCGTTTTGTATATCAGATTCCGCTAGTTTACTGAGTGGAATATTGCCTTTCTCAACAGCAGTCCTCACTATGGAACCAACCAGACGATGGGCGGAACGAAACGAGATGTGTTTTTGCGATACCAGCTGTTCGGCAATATCAACTGAAATGGCATAGCTGCTACGCGCTGCATCCATCATATGAGCATGGTTTACTTTTAGCCCTCTTACTATCGGGATGAGCACATTCAGGCTTTCCTTGACCACGCGTGAGGAGTTAATTAGTACTGGTTTTAATTCCTGCAAGTCCCTGCTGTATCCTGATGGAAGTCCCTTCACTAAGGACATTGCTCCAAAAAGGAAGCCGACAACTGTTGAAGCTTTAGCACGTATGAGTTCAAGGGTGTCGGGATTTTTTTTCTGAGGCATCAAACTGGAAGTTGAGGAGTATTTGTCGGGGATTTCTACGAAACCAAACTCAGTAGTACTCCACAGTATGAAGTCCTCCGCTATCCTGGACAAGTTCAGCATTATGATACCAAGCGATGACATGTATTCGATTAAGTCATCTCTTGATGTTGTTGCATCTATTGAATTGTTTAGAATTCCTTTGAACCCTAGTAAGGATGACGTCCTGTATCTGTCTATGTTGATGCTAGTTCCCCCGATGGCGCAAGCTCCAAGAGGTGACAAATTTATTCTATCGTAAGAGTCATTCAACCTGTCGAGGTCTCTCGAGAGGATTTCTGCATAAGACAAAAGGAAATGAGCAAAGGTTCCTAGCTGTGCCTGCTGAAGATGTGTATACATGGGCATAATGGAATTAAAGTTATCTTCTGATCGAGAGAGCAGTTCATCAATTAGCTGTACTAGCATTCGAGAGATTAGGTTGATAGTATCCCTAACCATCATCCGAAGATCAAGGGTAACTTGGTCATTTCTTGATCTGGCAGTTTGCAAGATGCCCCCAACATCATAGCCTAGGTTTGTGACTAGATATGTCTCAATGCATTCGTGTATATCTTCAAATTTATCTATGTCCAAAATCTTTGGATTTTTACGTATAGTTTCTAGACCAGCCAAAAGATCTTTCAGACTGGTAGATGATAAAAAACCTATTTCATGTAGCATTATCAAATGAGCTTCACTGCCCAATATGTCATACAAAAGTAAGTGGTAATCGACGTAACCTGAAGAAAGAAACCTGAGTGCACCTTCGTCTAAAGAATCCGTAGTTCTTGACCTGTACACACATATGAATTCTGCCGGTTTTATTTTAGTTTTACAAATTGAGGGCGTCCAAACCATAGAAATACCTTTAGTTTAGACAGATGACTCGTAACCGGCAATGATTAAATAGTAATAGCTAACCCTATATTATATGGTTCAAGACCTCCAGAACACACGAAGGCAGATATTTGACGAGTTGACAAAGATAGTGGATCCTGAAATAGGAGTATCAATAATGGAGCTTGAATTGGTTGACAACGTAGACATCGATTCTGGAACGGTGTCGATAGACTTACACTTGACAAGTCCTTTCTGCCCGGCAGTATTTGGCTTTAAAATAGCCCAGGATGTCAGAGATAATGTTTACAAGATTCCCGAGGTAAGTTCGGTCAAGGTAAACGTTAGCAATCATTTCATGTCAGAGGCCATTAATAAGCAAGTGAATGAAAGTACGCCCCCCCAGAAACCTTAAGGTTATCCTATTTTCTTCTACCACTCCGGGAAAATTACGACTACCGGCGAGATAATTTCTGATCTTGAACTTCCGCCTCAGGCGGCTTAATACTCCCCACTGGTTCTTTTGTCTAATCCTTGTCGTCGTCTATCTTTCTAAGGTCTGCTAGAGTCTTAGGAGTCTTGGAGATGCTCATGAGATGACTCCTTAACAATTGTATTCCTAAAGCCGGATCTACCCCCTTAGGACACACAGCACTGCAGGAACCTGCGAAATGACATCTCCAAATGCCGTGTCTATTATCTACGATATCTAATCTCTTCTTTTCGGCGTCATCTCTGTTATCTGCAGAGTACCTGTAAGCCTGGGATAGAGCCTGTGGTCCAGGGAATTTTGTGTCAGTCGCGACTGTTGGGCATGCAGAGTAACAGAGTCCACATTTAATACAATATGAAAATTGAAGATAGTTATCGATATCACGCGGGGTCTGCTTAAACTCGCTTAGCGCCTCTTCTCGAGGCACTGGGTATTGGTTCTCGATATATGGCTCCATGTGTCTATGGTGATTGAAGAATTGCTGGAAGTCTGTTACGAGGTCACGTATCACTGGGAAATTTGGAAGTGGCTCGCAGGTAACTGTATCGTATCCTAGCTCTGAAATTTTGGTATAGCATGCCAGCCGAGGGATACCGTTTATTATCATCCCGCAGGACCCGCAAGAAGCCATCCGGCAGGAGAATCTTATTGCAATGCTACTGTCTGAATGCTCTTTTGCGTAGATAAGGGCATCTAGTACGGTTGTCCAGCGGCGAACCGGAACACTAAATGTACTGAATGACCTCTTTGTCTTTTTGAACATATCTCCTCTGAGAACTCTCAGAAGGACGTTCTGCTTCCCTTCATCATGAACTGTCTGATGATCATTACCGGCGGTTTTTTTGTTCAAAGGAATCCAAGTCTCACTTCCATATCCCTTGCAGCTTTCATAAACCATTAGCGATTATAATTGTTCGTGTTCCATAACCGATAACTGCTAGCATTGCTGCTAGGGTAAAGATAGTCACAAACTTTTCCCACATTGCGTTTTGACGTAGTTCGATAAGCATGATTCTCAGCCCATTAAACCCGTGAATCGAGATAAGCACAAGTATGATTTCTAAGAGCAAAGCGTACCATAAAATTCGATAATTGTTTATGACGTTTTCGTACTCCAGTGACGTAGAAAAAGGCACAACCAATCTCATCATCACGTGCACGGCTACGACGAATAGTGCTCCTAACCCTGTGATATAATGTATTTTCATAACCGTACTTTCTCTCAAAAAAGTACTGTTAGCATTTTGAATATTTCCTGAAACCATCACTTATTCCCCCCCGAATAATATACTGCCGCCATAAAACATTGCTGCCGCCGCCAATACCAGCGCTATCCAGATTCCAGATCTCTGTCTATTATTAAGTGAAACGGCGTCGTAAGGATAGTCTGGTCTCCCAGGCTTCCCAAGACCTCGTGCCGTTTCTGCAAGTATCAATCGTATACCATTTGCCGAATGAAAGGTGCTTGTACCAATTACGAGAATCAAGAACAGGTGTCCCCCTGGCGTTTGCGTAAGCGCAAGCATGGAGTTCCACGCGTCGATTCCGCCCACTAGACTGGAGGTCTCATAGACATGTCCTACAAAATACAAAAGTAAAAACAAGCCGGTCAGTCTCATTAGCCAGTACGACAGCCGTTCCCAGCCGTAGCGGGTAGGATTTAACCATCCTTTCAAGCCTTCTCGGTTCGCTCGAAGATTTTCACTTTCGTTCTTTCTAAATGCTTCCATTCAGTACTTTCTCTCCACAGGTGCATACCTTGTAAACGTAACGGGATGCCATTTCATACAGGGCTCGCTGTCGGAATAGTATGCCAGAGAATGTTTCAGGAAATTAACATCATCACGTCCAGGATAGTCGGTCCGTGCATGAGCGCCCCTAGACTCTCGTCTATTTAGGGCACCTGTTAACACTATTTCGGCTATCCGTAGCATTGAGTCTATCTCCATTACATTACAGAAATTGGTGTTATATTCCTTAGCTTGGTCGTCTACATGTTTCCAGGCCATGCCCTTTAGATTTTTTAGCCGCTTTAGCCCTTCACTCAGACCTGCCTCATCTCTAAATACATATGCCTTGTCGTCCATGGTGTCCGTCAGCGTTTTTCGAATATCATATGGATTCACTTCTCCTGAACCACGGAATATTCCGTCGTATATCCTCTTTTCCTCCTGAGAGACTTGCTCTCCTATAATCGACGGTCGTTCCTTATTCGCAGCATGTCGAGCAGCTAGTTCCCCCGTTATCCTCCCCCAGACTAAGCACTCTGATGTAGAATTTGCTCCCAAGCGGTTCGAGCCATGGGTACTATTGCATGATGCTTCGCCAGCCGCCCAAAGGCCACTCATCTCTGTGCTGCCATCAATATTGGTGTGAATGCCCCCCATCATGTAATGACAAACCGGTCGGATTTGAATGGACTCACGAATTATATCCACTCCTGAGAATTTAATGCCAATCTCCCTTATGCCCGCTAGACGTTCCTTAATAGCTTCCTCTCCGAGATGCGTCAGGTCAAGCGCTAAGCAATCAGCTCCGGTCTCATGTTTCATTCCCCTTCCCTCTTGGATTTCCCGGATCATCGAGCGAGAGACCACATCTCTTGGTGCCAGTTCGAGCTTTTCCGGGGCATATTTCTTCATGAATCTTTCTCCCGACTTATTTATCAAATATCCCCCTTCTCCTCTGGCCCCTTCTGTTATCAGTATGCCTGACGGAAGAATACCTGTAGGATGGAACTGAACGAATTCCATGTCCTTTATACCTAGGCCGGCTCTATAAGCCATATCTAGTCCATCTGGAGTGGAAGAGTAGGCGTACGTGGAAAAACTATAGATTCTACCTGCTCCTCCGGTACAAATTATGCCTGAGGGAGCTTTAAATATTACGAATTGTCCTGATTTCATTTCAATGGCTGTAACACCCGCAAACCTATTACTATTATGAAGAATAGATGTACAGAACCATTCGTTATAAAATTCAATATTTTCGTACTTCAGAGACGTGTCGTAGAGGGTTTGCATTTCGTAAAATCCAACTTTGTCCTGTGCATAAGTCGCCCTAGGAAAGGAATATCCTCCAAACTTCCTCTGGTCAATCCTGCCGTCGCTTCTTCTTGACCACGGCATTCCCCAGTGATCGAGCTGGTAAATTTCTAGAGGCATCATTTTGACGAGACGCTCAGCAACATCTTGGTCAGCAAGAAAATCGCTCCCCTTGACTGTATCATAGATGTGGGATTCCTCATTATCACCCTCTTCTCTGAAAAGCACCGCAGCGGTGCCCCCTTCGGCTGAAACAGAGTGTGAACGCATAACCTGGACCTTTGACAATACGGCGATCGTAGCCAAACGGCTAGTTTCAGCGGCCGCGATAGCTGCTCTCAACCCAGCAAGGCCAGAACCAATAATGATAACATCAAAAGAAACCGAGTCGCCCAGCTAGGAAGTCATCCTCTTCGATAAACGAGGCCAAATATTCTCTTAAATACCTTTAGAACACCCGCCCGTACCCGTATTTATTGCTATTATTATTATGGTCCTAGGGTGCAACTACGTCAGATTATGGCCCGCTTAATCCAGTTATACTTCCTAATAGTAGGCTCTGGATACCCGCATTTAGCGCATTGCTTACTACGTTTGTGAAAGGAGTTGTGACCACACCTTCTGCATCTTATGTGGGTCTTCTTCCGTGTAAATTTGCCCATTGAAGTGGTGCCTTTTGTCATCACAATCACCCATGGTTAAACTGGAGGCGGGGATATAATGACAACATTGTCTCCCCTAACAACAATCATTCCAAGGTCATTTGTCTTACTTCCTTCCAGTATTTCTACGGATTCTTCCAAAAGTAGATTCATGTGTTGGTCAAAACCATGAAGGTTACCCCTGATTACTTTGCCGCCTTTTAGTTTTATGAGAACAACCTTTCCCAAACTCTCGTCGAGAACCTTTACGGCCATATCTACTGACAATATATTGTGCTACCTACAACTAAAGCTAAAGGAGGCTATATATTAAAATTTCATTGTGGCCTTTTTTCAGTGGGACAACATACTAGTTGTCTAACTCCTGTATAACCACTGACAAGTTCCTGGTAATCTTTTCTAAAAGTTCTTGTCCTTTGGTGACCGTGGCGTTTCGAGGATCGCCCCAGATACCATTTCCAGTTATTTTCGGAAATGAACCAGGATTATTTGTAATAGTATCATATGATTTTTTCAATTTTGAACGATTGATAGCGCTAGGCTGGGCTCTGCTCATGTGGACATAATGATGATTGATAGCGAGCATTATCGAAGTCTCGGTCTCTCCTCCGTGATCGAATTCAGTATCAACCATGTTCCAATAATTTATGGAGAAGGCAGAAAAATCCTTGTCAATTACTCGGCGACATTCGTCATGCATTAAGTATTGCATTGCGCCGCTGTTTCCGTGGTGACCATTTATGTATATAACCCTCTTCAACCCTCCTTCTGACAAAGATGCAGAAATGTCTTGAATCATATTAATGAATGTAGAATACCTCAAAGACACATTAAAGAGCGGCCTGTGCTCTATGGAGATTCCATAATAGATGGGAGGAAATACAAAGGAACTTACACGTGCTGCGACATGCTTTGCGATGTATTCTGCGATTATCAAATCAGTTGAGAGCGGGAGGTGATCGCCGTGCTGTTCCAAGGATCCGATAGGAATTAGTGCGCGCCTATACTGCTT
>JAREAJ010000028.1 GCA_029240395.1 Nitrososphaeraceae archaeon | reverse complement strand
CCAATGGTATTTCGGGAGTCAAGGAGATATTATGGAGGATGTATAGTAACAGCCTCCCATAATCCACTTGAATGGAACGGATTAAAGTTTGTTTTACAGGGAAGAGGAATTTTTGAGAATGAATTGCAAAATATGCTTAATTACACTACGACCAAAGATAAGAAGAAAACTTCTAACTACGGTGAATCTCATCAATCTGTTTCCAATTACGTATATGAGGTAGTTGAAATAACAAAAGCCTCTAGAGACCCAACCAAGCATATCAAAGTAGGTCTTGATCCTGGAGGTGGGGCTACGTGTGGATTTGTTAACATATTATTCAAAAATCTTGGACACAGGTTTTACAGTATCAATGACACTTATGGGATGTCTTCAAGAGGAACTGACCCCACCGTGGACGGCCTAAATGACCTATCAGCCTTGGTCGTGACTAATGGACTAGACTTTGGATTTGCATTTGACCTAGATGGGGACAGGCTTGTGGTGGTAGATAAGAACGGTGAGAAGTTAACTCCAGACACCACCCTATTACTTTGCGTGGCAAGTGCACTGAATCTAGGAATGAAAAAGTTTGTCACCAGCATAGACACCAGCATATCAATAGAGAAATTTGCGAAGAGCCATGGTCCAGCATCAGTCAAGTTCGACTTTTCTAAAGTAGGTGAGTCCAATGTTGTCAGTAAGATGCTCGAAGTCGAAGCAGACGCTGGTGGGGAGGGAAGTAGTGCTGGATTTATCATGCCAAAATTTAATATGTGTAGAGATGGGTTTCTGGCAAGTGCAATAATCTCCTCACTAGACACCACAATGATAAACGAGTGCATAGAATTTGGGCGTCATTATGCACAGATAAGGTCGAAAATAGCCCTACCTTCCGATCAGCATAGAAGTGTCATTGAGAAATTAATTGATATTCTTAAAAGAGATTCCTCAGAAATCCTAACCATAGATGGGATTAAGGCTATCATAGATGATGACTCGTGGGCATTGGTAAGACCGTCAAATACAGAACATGCTATCCGGGTCTCAGTAGAATCAAGAGCATCTGAAACACAAGTGCTGCATGAAAAAATAGTCAACAAGGTTCGATCCATTCATGACGAGTTTAAATGAAAAACAGATTGTAGAAATATTTGTCAATAACTTTAGAAGATCTAACCGCAAGATGGCCTGGGGTTTCCGCAGCAGACGGTATTATGCGACGAAGCCGATTGGAGAAGATGATGTCTCAATAATCTCGCCAGGTAGGAGTCTGAGAAGGGGAATGGAACTAGTATTCAAATGTGACATGCTGGTAGAAAGTACCGATGTCCCTCCGGGGATGAAAGCTTGGCAAATAGCGCGAAAAAGCATAGTCTCTTGTGTTAGTGATCTAGCGGCAAAAGGGGTAAAACCGCCATATATATCGATGATTTCTCTAGGTATTCCGGCTGGCTACTCAAAGGATGATCTTTTGGGACTGATAAAAGGATTCAAGAAGTCATCAAGAGAGTTTGGAATCGAATTTATAGGCGGCGACACAAATGAAGCTAGCGAACTTATCATAGGGATCGCTCTGGTCGGATTTTCTAAAAGCGGTAACATTCCGACTAGAAATGGTGCTAAGCCGGGAGATTATATCGTTGTGTCGGGAACCTTTGGATACCCGTCTGCAGGCATGGAAATCCTGACACGAGGTGCTAGCGCTAGAGAGATTTTTAGGAATAGGGCAATTTCCTCTGTTATGAGTCCAAAGCCTCAACAAAAGTTTGGAACATTTCTGGCTAAGTATTTGTCTTCTTCTATCGATTCTAGCGACGGTCTTGCAATATCACTCTATGAGCTAGCTTTGCGGAGCAAAGTCGATTTTTTTGTAAGCATAACCCCTATGGCAAGAGGTATCTTGCAGTTTGTAACTGAGAATAAATTTCTGGATTTCTATGAATTGATTTTTCATGGTGGAGAAGAATTTCATATAGTAGCAACGGTGTCGAGACAGAATTTGAAAAGGGCGGAGAATATCGCGAGAAAGCAAAAATTAAAATTAATTGTAATAGGAAAAGCAACCAGTGGAACGGGAAAGGTTTTCATCACAAGCAAGCATAAATTAAAAAAAGAACTCTCGCTTCTAGACAATAGGGGCTATCTTCATTTCCAAAATAAATCAAAAGTCTGACCAGTGACTCTCAAGATTAATATGTAACCCATAATAACCGAATTTTACCACGGGTTAATGTCAAACATAGAAGATGTCACGCAATACAAATGGGGAGTTGCACACATACTAAGTAGCTATAATAACACTTTAGTTCATATTACCGATATTAGCGGGGCCGAAACAATCTCATTTAGCTCAGGTGGACGACACGTCACGGCTGACAGATACGAGTCCTCCCCTTATGCGGCAATGAAGTCCGCAGTAGCGGCCGCAGACGTTGCGAAATCAAAAGGAATAACCGCGCTTCATATTCGAGTGAGGGCAGTCGGTGGAGTAGGTCCAAGGATCCCCGGCCCAGGGGCACAAGCTGCAATCAGGGCGCTTGCTAGAGCGGGCTTTAGGATAGGAAGGATTGATGACGTTACGCCTGTTCCACACGATACTACGAGGAAGCCTGGCGGGAGAAGAGGACGAAGGGTCTAGACATGATAATTAAGACCCATAGTCGAACCTCTGGAAGGCACATAACTCTCTGTTAGACAATAGACAATAGACCATTTAATGAGACTTTTTTCCTGCTCGTTTAAATATTAAAAAAGGGAAAACCAATCATTAATCAGGGGGTTCTTCCTTGCTCATAGTACTTTGAGTCTGTTCCTTGAGTTTTTCTGAAAATGATACCAGCTTGCCATGATCTTCAATTTTGATAGTTGTATTGATCCTCACATTTATCCCGATAGACCGGAATAGCGCTAGTAGTTCACCTCCAGATATTCTTTGCTGAATTTCCCCCAATCTGATCAAATCAGCTATCCTCTTTATTATTATCCTAGTCTGAGTTGGAAATTGGGTCATTGCAAGGCTGAGAACCTCCCCTCCTCTGTCATAGAGGTAATCTGACACAATTTCCTTATCAGTTTTAGTAATAGGCTTCTGTTCGTGTTCCCTCCGTGCAGCTTTTGACTTTTCCATGGCTGCATGCTTCCATAATTCTTTTAATTTGCGAGCCTTAATAATTGCAATGTCTGGATCCTCTGGACCATCTCGATCCTGGGATGTCACTAACCTTTTATCACCCCCAAAGGAACAAGTCTTGCAACCTTCGTGGCTATACCTAATGAATCGGAGACATCGACCACAGCATCCACATCTTTATAGGCCTCTGGGGCTTCTTCAACTATGCCATCTTTTGTCGAGGACTTGATGTATACACCTCTCATCTCCAGAATCTTTTTCACTTCATCTACAGAATGCATTCGCTTAGCGGCAGATCTTGACATCATCCTACCAGCACCATGAGCTGTAGATCCAAAACTCAAATTTAATGACTTCCTATTACCTTTCAGAACCCAACTAGCCGTCCCCATAGAGCCAGGAATTATTACTGGTTGCCCTATATTGTAATACCTGGCTGGCAACTCAGGCATCTGCGCGGGGAACGCTCTGGTCGCGCCCTTCCTGTGGATCACCAAATCTCGTGTGCCTTCGCCGTTAACGCTATGACGCTCTATTTTGGCAATATTGTGAGACACATCGTAAACAAGCTCCATCTCGAGGGCCTGATCGCTTGTTCTAAATATCCTCTCAAAGGCCTTTCTTGTCCAGTGTGTGATCATTTGTCTGTTGCACCATGCAAAGTTTAAGGAAGAGAACATTGCACCGCGATAGTCGTTACCCTCGGTTGAGCCATTTGGTACACAAGCAAGTTCCCTATCAGCTAACTTGAAGCCATACTTTTTTGAGGCAATTTCTGAGACACGTAAGTAATCGCTGCAAACCTGATGTCCAAACCCTCTTGAACCACAATGTACTAAAATCGTAATTTGTCCTTCATGATCCAAGCCCATCGAACTCGCGGCTAGCGGATCATATATTTTGTCCACCTTCTGCACTTCCAGGAAATGATTACCTGAGCCCAAACTACCAAGTTGGATAGCGCCACGTTTTTTTGCAACCTCGGATACTCTTGTTGGGTCGGCTCCCGGCATCATACCACCTTCCTCACAAGTTTCCTTATCCTGCTGCCATCCGTATCCATGTTCGACTGCCCAATTAGTTCCTTCTATTAGTAATTCATCCAGTTCGGAGGTAGTTAATCTAAATGCTCCCTCGCTCCCTACTCCTGTGGGAATAGATCTGAATAATTCATTGACGAGATCTTTTAGATGTGGTCTCAAATCAGACGCGCTCAGACCAGTTTTAATTAGTCTTACACCACAGTTAATATCATAACCAACTCCACCAGGGCTCACTACACCTTCATCCATATCCGTTGCTGCAACCCCACCGACCGGAAATCCGTAACCCTCGTGTCCGTCAGGGAGAACCACAACATGTTTTACTACGCCAGGCAGGGTCGCGACATTGCCGGCCTGGTCGAGTGTTCTATCGTTGATCATTTTTGAAATAAGGCTATCACTTGCATAAATCGTCACGGGTACCTTCATCCCTTTAGATTCATCTTTCTCGATCTGAAATATCAAATCGCTAATTTTTTTGATGCGATAACTACCGCTTTTGCTCAATAACTCACTCATATTATTATCTTTAGATTACCATGTACGTATCATATTTGAGCTTATAAATACGAATCCAATCTGAGGCTAGGAAACTTCAAAAGATCAGTCAGATGGATTATAATTGCTTCTGAAACACCTTATACTGTTGCTGTTGGCATGCATCTCTAGACCCCTATGCGAATGCAATGCCTTAAACAAGAGCAAAATTGTTTTGCAGCTCTTACAGCAATAAGATTCACTGACAAGGTTTATTTTTCTTCAGTTATGTCTGTCAAATAATATGCCTATACTTCCAATAGATACGGGACGCTACGGGAGCAAGGAAATTAAACAAATATTTGAAGAAGATCAAAGAATGCGCTACCAAATACAATTTGAAGCAACTGTTGCTCTCGCACAAGGCCAACTTGGCGTAATTCCATCGTACGCTTCAGAAGAAATTGTTAGAGTTGCCAGTTCAAACTCAGTGGATTTGGAAAGAATAAAAGAACTTGAGGCCGTGAGCGACCACGATACAGCAGCGATGGTAGAAGCCCTCGGTGAACAGTGCTCATTGAGAACAAGGCCGTGGATACATTATGGGTTAACAAGTAGTGATGTTGTAGATACGAGTACATCGATGCAAATTAGGGATGTATTTTCTATTATTGAACCAAAAGTCTCCGGCCTGGCAAAAATCCTAATCAATAAAGCAGTCGAATATCAAAACCAGCCGGCTGTCGGAAGGACGCATGGCCAACACGCAAGCATAATCGCATTCGGGCTTAAATTTGCGGTCTGGGCTGCTGAAATGGCAATGCATATCAAAAGAATAGAGGAGAGCAAGAAACGAATTCTAAGATGCAAGACACTGGGGGTTGTAGGAACAGGTTCGTTAATGGGAGAAATCGCTCCGGATGTACAGGATCTTGTAGCAGAGAGGCTCGGCCTATTCCCAGTTGAGGCAGCTACACAAGTTATTTCTAGGGAGGGATACGCAGAGATGCAGTTTCTGTTCGCTTTGTTGGGTTCAAGTCTTGACAAAATAGCAATTGAGATAAGGAATCTGCAAAGGACCGAACTTGCAGAGGTTGAAGAACCATTTAGGAAAGGGCAAATCGGCAGCAGCGCCGTGCCAATCAAGAGGAATCCAATTAAGAGTGAAAGAGTTTCATCCCTTGCAAGAATACTACATTCCCTAGTAAATGTTAGTCTAGAAAATGTTGCATTATGGCATGAAAGAGATCTATCCAACTCGGCAAATGAGCGGTTTACAATTCCAATGAGTGGCATTCTCATAGATGAAATGCTTAATTTGATTACAGGGGTTGTCTCTGAGCTCCAGATAAACAAGCAAAAGATAATTTCAAACATCGACATCACCAGGGGGCAAATTTATGCTGAATTCGTTCTGCAGGCGCTAGTAAAGAAGGGGATTCCAAGGTTTGAGGCCTACAGGGAGGTTCAAAGAGTGGCATTTGTAGCACTTAGGCAGAGAGAACACTTCCGAGATGCAATAATCAAAGATCCCTTGCTATTAAGGGAACTAAGAGATGTGGACTTGGATTCACTTTTTAATCCCAAGAATCACTTATCGGCTTCGTCTAAGATCATCGACAAAGTCAAGAATCTGGTTATAGAAACCAACCAAAAATTCTCTCTGGATTAGTTTACTCTAGCACAACGATCCAAAAGATTTCATCTAGGAGTTACACAACAGGTAAGCACCTTCCTAGGACGTTGCCTTTGAAAGAAAAATTTTTCCATATGGTGTAATGATTACTGAGCTTCCTTATTGCCCTTGCAAAATTCCTTATGAATCAATGAGCTATATTGGAGGGCCATCTTCCTTTGCATTACGGACGTGGCGGGAACACCTATTACTGATGCTGTTTTTCTCAGAATATGCTTTCTAACCATGTCTGACGGGCCACTGATCTTGTAGTTGATCGGTATGCCTTTTGCGAAGGATATAAAATCAGGTAACAGGAATGGTTGTTTCACCGTTACATCAAATTCTTCTGTGATTCTATTTATTTCCTGCATGAGCACTAACTCGTTTTCAAGCTTTGCGTCTAGAAGATCCATAAGAGCAGTTTGGCCCTGAGGGTAAACTGATCTAAACCTATCATAGCCGCAGAAAAGTTCATCACATCCATTAGCTGTTAAGACGCAATGGATGTTGTTATCATGAGCAAGTCTTCCGATGTAGAAAAATGCAATACAATTTTCAATATGTGAGGTAATATTGCATCTAATTTTTTTAGAAACAAGTTTTGTGTCTTCATGAAAGCGTTCATTATCCAACTTGAGTATCTTATGCGGCATATTCATTATACGGGCGATCTCTCCCGAAAATGTGACATCTCTTGACCGCGAAAAGCCTACAGTTAGTAGTGTTGCATCTATTCCTATATCCTTACAAATCTTTGCAAGCAATGTACTATCAACCCCGCCAGAGAAAGCGATCCCTAAGCGGGTTTCATTACCGATAGCCTGCAATACTGCTGCAAAGAGAGCGTTTCTAATCCTTGTTAACACCACGAAATACAACACTGGTACTCATCCAAGCCTATAAAATTCTTTGAGCAGAATACAAGAACCGCAAACCTTTGATGCCCATCATTTCACCAGAGCTGATACGAGGACATAGTTGAACTTTACTCACGTCATGTCAATACAAGTGGGTTGAATGTAATGCGAGTAAATATCAAGAACGACAAGATACCTCTATAAGAGTTTATATGTGTAGGTACCTTCCTTTAGAAAAAAGCATGAAGAGGGTTGTAACAGATAGCGATCTTAGATACCTCGACCGTAGAGGCAACCTTCTGCGAAGTAGGGCAGAATATTCCATAGCCAATATTTTGTCATTCTTAGGACATAATTATGAGTATAACGCAAGGGTAATCACGGATGGGTTAAATTTTGTTGATTTGGATTTCAAGATAGGTGACAGGTTCGTTGAGGTTATAGACTCCGAAGCTGACCTGGAAAAATTTAAACTAGTAAAGAGAAAGCTCCCAGCCCTTGAAGTCCTGAGCATCGGACAATCCAGTCACGCTGCTAAGCAGGACGAGCTAGAATCATTTTTTACATTTAGCTCTAGTTCAAGCCAGGTTGGGTCTATATTTATAGAGGATCCGTCTTTGGCGTTTGATTATGCGCATATATTGCCGCTAGTAGAGAAATGTTCAATTTTACATGGCCACACGTCAACTGTTATGGTTGAGATAATTGGAACCATGAAGGACAACTTAGTGATGGACTTTGGCGAGGCCAAAAGGACAATCAAAGATGCTTTGAGCACGCTTGATCACAAATTCTTCATTAGCCAGCAATATCTAAAAGGCGAGGATGACGAGCACTTTCAAATAGCCTTTGAGGGTCCAAAAGGATACTTTAATTTACAGTTGCCAAAGACCACGACATTTCTCTTACCGGGTGAAGCCACCGTTGAGAACATTTCCTCGCAAATCATTAAGCTTCTAGCACCGAAAATGCCTGCCAATGTTGAAGCCCTAGGTGTATACGTTTACGAGGGAGTAAGCAAAGGAGCACACATTATAGCAAAAACAAAACCCGGCAAGTTATGAAAAAGTCAAATGCTTTAGTTATGCTCTCCGGGGGTCTCGACTCTGCCACATGTCTGTATTGGGCAAAAGAAAAGTTTTCGCGAGTTTATGCAATTACATTTGACTACTATGACAGGATTGAGAATGAAAGAAAGGCAACCATTGCTTTATCCCGGAAAGCAAATGCATCGAAGCTTCTTAAGGTTAGCATTCCCTTTATTAAAGAATCATCAGACTTTTACGGAGGGCGACACGGGCCCCGAAAGAGAGATAGTAGATGGTCGTCGTATATTCCTGCACGAAACATTATCTTCTATTCCATCGCCGCTCACTTTGCAGAATTTCTTGATATTAAATGGATTATAGGCGGACATAACAGGGATGACGGGTTGTTCTTTAAAGATGCGACAGCGTCATATCTCAAGCAGATGAATTCGCTTTTTAACAAAGGTTCCTTATACTGTGGTAACAAGCCATACAATCTGTTGGCGCCACTGGCTAACTTGGATAGAATGGAAATAATTAATCTAGCGCTCAAATTGAAAGTACCTCTTGCATTGACTTGGAGTTGCCACCGAAAAGGCGAAGAGCATTGCAGACAGTGCTATGCTTGTATGAACAGAATAAAAGCATTTAAGCATCTAGGAATATCTGACCCTGCTCTAGGTAGTATCAAGAACAAAATTCCATAAGACCTATTCCGAGGGAATTCAAACTCTATCTTGCAAGATACCACCATCTCTATATCACCTCTAACGGGTTATGACTGCTTTACAAATAATCATCGATTAGGCCAGGCAAAATAAAAACAGACCTTGGAAAGATTAGGGCTGGAGAAAAATATTATGACTTGGGATGTACGGGGAATTCCATTATACCTTTTGATTCAATGTTCCTAAACTTCGTATCTGCAGGATGGTATTTGAAGCATTGACGGAAAAATAGGATAACTCACTTCGGCTGCCTACAGGAAGTTGGAGTTTAATGGCAGGCCTGAGTTGAATTGCAAATGTCTCGCAGGATTATCCTGGTGCTGTACTATTTCCTGCCGATGCTGATTGTCTTTCCTGTGTACCTTCAGCTCTTGAAGTTGGAATTTCTATAAAAGGTGTGACTCCTTGACCTCCTTCTGCTCCTCCTCCTCCTGTCACCAAAGGCAACACTCCATCCCATTTAGTAGCTTTAAGCCATTCTAAATAAGTTGGATTATTTCTCAGCTGTTGGTCTATTATTG
>JAREAJ010000027.1 GCA_029240395.1 Nitrososphaeraceae archaeon | reverse complement strand
CAATCACTTTCACCCTCTATGTGACCCGATTTCAATGAACTGATGAAAAGTTCCTTGAGTTCTCTCTCTTTCATAAAGCTATAACACCTTGTTAAAAATAGAGATTTTCTCTTGTGTGATCACTACAAATGTAGGTATCAAAGATTTTCACTACTTATTGGAGTTTGCAGACAAGCTTCTCTTAGCTGTTCTACGAACGCCCTTAGGTTGACTAACTTATATTTATCGTTTGGATGTCGGGCTGCTATCCTATCTATAATAGCACTGCCAATGATGACTGCGTCAGCTCCAGAATTGACTAGCGAAGTTACCTGATCAGGCCTGCTGATACCAAATCCAACAGCAATAGGAATTTTTCCTTCGGTTATTTCCTTGATTCTCCTGATGCTCTGGAAAGTATAGTCTTCATACTCTGCTCTTGATCCGGTCGTGCCGTAGACGGATACTACGTATAAAAATCCTGAGCATACTTCCATAATCTTCTTTAATCGACTAGCATCTGTATTGGGAGACGCAAGGAATACTGTAGCCATGTTAAGTTTTGACGCCGCGTTCACATAAGAATACGATTCGGTGAGTTCCAGATCAGGCAGTATAAATCCATCAACCCCCTTTAACCTTGACGTCCTCAAAAACTCTTCCAGTCCGCTCCTAAACACTATATTGGAATAGGTCATTATGAGCAATGGTAAGCGAGGGAACTTCTCTCTCACAGCGCCGACCAACTCCAAACATTTCTGTGGAGTTGTTCCATTTTTCAAAGCAACAGTAGAAGCCTGCTGTATGGTTGGTCCATCTGCGATAGGATCCGAGAAGGGAATTCCAATTTCAACTATATCTGCTCCCGATTCTACAATAGTGCTCACAATCTCTTCTGTATATTTCAATGTTGGATAACCTGCGACAACATAGCAAATTAGCGCGGGTCGATTTTCTAACACCAATTGCCTAAACTTGCAGCATATGCGATTGTTCTCTAGTTCACTTGTCGGCATTTCTATTTATGTTCACGTTCTCTTTGCAGGTAACGAGATACTATTCCAAGATCCTTGTCGCCTCGACCTGACAAGGTTACAACAATATCCTGATTTTTCTGACCCTTTTTTGCTAGCTTCATAGCGTAGGCTACTGCATGTGACGACTCTAAGGCTGGTATAATTCCCTCCAGCTTGCACAACCTAACAAAGGCATCGACGGCGAGTTCATCAGTGCAATCTACATATTTCACTCTATCTATATCCTTAAGATATGCATGTTCTGGTCCCACTCCGGGATAATCCAATCCAGCAGATATGCTATGGGTATGAGAAACCTGGCCGTACTTATCTTGAAGAATATATGTCTGCATTCCATGCAAGATCCCCTCTGAGCCAGCTAATAGGCTAGCGCAATGCTGCCGGGAGTTTAAACCCTTTCCTCCAGCCTCAACTCCTACCAAAGAGGTTGCCTTATCGGTTATAAACGGATAAAACGAACCCATAGCATTGCTTCCACCCCCAACACATGCAACAATGAAATCGGGCGATCGAGGAGAATAATCATGAATTTGACTTCTAATTTCATTTCCTATGACGCATTGGAAATCTCTGACCATCGTTGGATAGGGGTGCGGACCGACAACCGATCCGATTAGGTAATAGGTATCTTGGACATTGCTAATCCAATCACGGAGGGCCTCATTAATAGCGTCTTTCAATGTCTTTGATCCAGTATTGACCTCATGTACTTTTGCGCCTAGCAATCTCATTCTAAATACGTTGGACTTTTGCCTTACCATATCTCTGGATCCCATATATATTTCGCATTGCAGCTTTAGTGCGGCACAGGCAATTGCCGTACCAACGCCATGTTGTCCGGCACCTGTCTCCGCAATTATCCTCCTTTTGCCCATCCTCTTGGCCAATAACGCCTGACCGATAGTGTTATTGGTTTTATGAGCCCCACCATGCAATAGATCCTCTCGTTTCAGGAGGATTCTTGAACCCCCTGCATACTCAGTCAAATTTTTTGCATAATATAATGGCGTCGGCCGACCAGCAAACTTAGTTAGGTAGTAGTCAAGATCTTTTAGAAAGACAGGATCATCCTTAAATGCGGTATATGCGGATTCCAGCTCATTGATCGCCGGTACCAATGTCTCTGGAATAAATTTACCCCCGTACTTTCCGAACTTTCCTCCTTCGGTGCCTAGTGCAGCTTCCAAATGTCGTCCCCTTACTCTACTGTCACGGAGACATATTAAGGGATCACGAGTCCTAAAACGATTGGTATAATTCTCTAACCTTTGAAGATATATTGCCTGATTTGATGATGCCAGTCCCTATCAAGAAAGCGTCGGCACCAGCTTCTTTTAAAAGGACAATTTGGTTTGGAAGCTTAATTCCGCTTTCGCTGACAATTATGTTCTTGCCCTTGTCATATTTCATTAACAACCTCCGCGTAACATCTAGATCTACTTCAAATGTATTTAGATCTCTGTTGTTAATACCAATTAGATCGTAATTTGCGGACTCCTTCAGTACTTCTTTGAACTCGTTCTCGGAATGCACTTCGACCAAGGTAGATAGTCCTTTTGCCTTTGCCTGTGCTGAAAATTTCTCCATACTCCCTTCGGCCAAATCATTATCAAAGACTGATTTTATTAACAAGATGCAGTCAGCGCCTATCTTTTTTGCGCTTTGGATCTGAACTTCACTGACGATTATATCCTTCATCAGGATGGGTACACTCACGCATTTGCGGATCGCAGATAGATGTTTAATGGAACCAGAGAATAAATGGGGTTGGGTCAATACAGAGAGGGCAACTGCGCCGTTATCTGCCATTTCTTGTGCCGCAGAAGCAATATTTGTTTCATCTAGCGAAGCGCGTAGATTACCTTCCGTCGGAGATGAAAGCTTGACTTCAGTGATCAGAGGCGCATGGCTGCATCTGAGTATATATTTTCTAATACTCAAAGGTTCATGGCTTAATTGATATTCTTTTTCCACGTCATACCTGCCCTCGCTGATCGATCGGTACGAATTGTCGGCAAGGACTTTTAGACTATAACTTGATCTTGAGAACCTGCTTGCATATACCATAACATCTTTTACTCTATCTTAAATTCGGTTTTAAATGTAGCTTCTGCTTTTAGTCCTACCGTGCGGCTATATAGTTGAGCACCTAGGATAATTAATATAATCTCGCAGTCAATTTAATCTATCCGCATATGACTGAAAGTGCCATTTTTCTTGATAGGTCGAAACTATCACCCAGATACATACCCTCAGAGCTGCCGCATCGAGAGAAGGAAATAGAAAAAATCTATCATGCGTTCAGAGAATCATTTAGCTCTCCTGAAAGATTTCCTCTCACTATAATGCAGATAGTCGGTCCAGCGGGGATTGGGAAGACATCGACGGTCTTAGCCACTATGAGACTTCTGGAGGATCAATTTTCTAAGAACAGACTAAAGATGAAGGTTGCTTATGTAAATTTAAAGCTTCAAGGAGGGAACAAATACGCCATCTATCGATTTATCCTAGAAAAGATAGCCCCTGAATTACCAGCACAAGGATTAAGTGCAGAAGAAATGTTGAGGTTCCTACTACGGTACCTCATTGAAAATAAGACATTTGCATTCATCGTTCTAGATGAAATTGACTACTTGATAAAAATAACCAAAGATAGCGGGATAATATACGACCTCACCAGATTAAATGAATTTGATCCCGAAAGTCCATGCCACGTCAAAGGTGTGATTTTTATTGCCAGAAGCACCGATTTTTACTCGAAGCTAGACCAAGCTGAGCTGAGTAGCCTTGGTAGGGTCCCCATGAAGTTTCCAATGTACAATTTAAAGCAAGTTGGTGATATCTTATCTAAGAGGTGCTCTGAGGCATTTCGGCCGCGAGTAGTAGGCTCCGACCTAATAGACAAGGTTTCCGAAATAACTATATCCACAGCTGTTAAAGGTGATATTAGATATTCCCTTGAGCTGCTTCTCTATGCCGGAAACCTTGCCGAGTCAGACAGCACAGGTAGGGTCTCCTTAGAACATATCCTGAAAGTGCATAGCCAAATACATCCTTCTCTCACTTTAGATCAAATCCGCGAATTACCGAAAAATCAGCTCGTCACCTTACTTGCCGTCGCAGCCGCCATGCGCATGAGGGATAAAAATTATGTCGATATCCGAGAGATTCGAAGTCATGCTATTGCCATATGCGAGGACCTTAAAGTTCGGAAAGTGGAGATTGAGGATTACCTTGATGACCTTAGGATGAAGAATATAATTGAGATAAAGTCACTTAAAGAGATCGGAATAAATTCTGTTTCCGTTGAAGAACTTCAAACTGTGCTGCGCAGGCAGATAAAAAATTATGCTTAGAACGGTGTCATTAGAAGGAATTTGAACGGAAAAGAAACTATTGAAAAGGGGATAGGAGGGCTGGGAAAGATAAAGCTAATTAGAGCTCTGGCGGAAGAGGAAAGAATGATGACGATTTATGGTTTGCACAAGAAGACACATCTCAAGAGAGAAGACATAAAGAGAAATCTCGGTGACCTTATCGAAATAGATTGGGTAAGAGAAGAAAAACTTGGCAACGTCCTCTACAGATTAAACAGGCAAAATATCATTGTTCAACATCTTCTGACATTCTTTAAAAATGTTGAATACATATATCATCCATAGAAGCTCATATTTTTTTCTGTCGGACAAACTCTGTTGAATAAAAAATCAACTGCTGCTCTCTCCAAAAGAAGACCTTTGGACACTTCGTTTGCGTAGCGATGGATCTCGCTGGGGTCTAGTCGAGAGACTAAGTCATATTCACCAAGAGAGCATCCTTGTGCTCGGTCCTTCAATGCTGAGGCTATCCTGTCTAGGTGATAATTTACATGGATTTCTTCTGCTTCTTCCAATGGTACCGAGTAGATTTCTGAGACTTTGAAATTAATTGTATTTTCATCACTATGAGATAGCTCCCTGTGTACGTTATATATCGCATTTTTTCCCCTGAGCTCCCTTGCTCTTTCGTTACTCGCATCATTGTTCATAATTCTCGTTTATACTATTAAACAACCTATGATGTTCAATCTTATTAGTCTATCTCACACTGCCGATCTAGCGGTACTTAGGATACGGTCAAACAGAGCTTCTATAGTAATAAAAAATAAAAAGCCGATCACACAACATTCTATGTGCAGTTAGGAAAAAAAGATTCTGGATCGATTCATCCAAAATACATCTTTGTCACTGGTGGAGTTATGTCAGGCTTAGGAAAAGGGGTGATAGCTGCATCGACAGCAAAGCTGTTGCAACTAGCTGGTCTTAAAGTGTCATGTGTCAAGATCGATCCCTATGTAAATTACGATGCGGGAACCATGAATCCGATTGCGCATGGAGAGGTCTTCGTAACAAAAGATGGGGGAGAATGCGATATGGATCTGGGCAATTATGAACGCTTCCTAGATGTGGCGTTGACAAAAGAACACAACATCACAACGGGAAGAGTGTATTTAGAAGTAATCCAGCAGGAGAGACACGGAAGATACTTGGGACAATGTGTTCAGATCATTCCCCATGTGACTGACAATATCAAGGATAAAGTCAGAAGAATTGTAAATGAAGAGAAGCTTGACGTGGTCGTGGTAGAGTGTGGAGGAACGGTGGGTGATATTGAGAGCCTTCCTTTTTTGGAAGCATTTAGGCAAATCGAATTAGAAGAGGGTGGCTCAAATACATTGTTTATCCATGTCACACTAGCCCCCGTATTGGACGTTGTGGGGGAGCAAAAGACGAAACCAACTCAACACAGCGTACAAGAACTACGACGGATTGGGATACAGCCTGATATCCTTACAATTAGGTGCAAGATGCCCCTATCTATCGAGACAAGACGTAAAATTTCCTTATTTGCAAGTGTGAACGAAAACTGCGTCATTTCCTGCCACGACGTTGCATCTATTTATCGAGTCCCCGAAATATTAGAGGAGCAAGGAATGCTTAGGGCGATGTCTAGCAAAATAAGCCTGAAGAATCATAGACCTCGATGGTCCAATTGGAGACGAATTTCTAAATCATCTTATGATTTTAGTTCTGCTAAATTGAAGATAGCGGTGATTGGAAAATATGTAAGTTTACCTGACAGCTACGTCAGCGTATCCCATGCATTATGGCATGCCGGAGCAAGCATTGGAAGCAAGGTTGACGTACAATGGATTGACTCAGAAGGATTTGAAAATAGCTCGGAGGGTTCCAAGCTTCGATACTTTGACAGTTTCAATGGCATAGTTGCACCAGGAGGATTTGGGAAACGCGGAAGCGAGGGTATAATAAACATAGCCACTTATGCAAGAGCCAACAATATTCCCTATCTAGGAATATGTTTCGGTTTTCAGCTTGCAATAGTTGCATTTGCCAGAAGCGTCTGCAAGCTAGCAAATGCCAATTCTACTGAACTCGATCCTGATACTGAGCATCCCGTGATAAAATTTATGCCCGAGCAAAACAAACAGAAGGATTTGGGAGGATCGATGCGACTGGGAGAACACAGGATCAATATCATAAAGGGAAGCGAAGCTGAAAGACTGTATAGATCGAAGGTTATCTACAGAAGACACAGGCATAGATTCGAATTTAATCAAGATTATAGACAAATTCTCGAAAGCCAAGGAATGATGCCATCATCTCACTCTGACAAAGGCTTAAGAACTGAAAGCATTGAAATTCCTGGACATCCTTTTTATTTTGGTGTTCAATTTCACTCAGAGTTTCATAGTAGACCAGGACGGCCAGAGGAGTCATTTGGTGCCTTTATAAAAGCCGCTGCCTCTAAATTCTAAGCTCGTATATCTTTTGCCTCGCATCTCTAAGAGAAGTTTTTCTGTTAACAAAACCGCTGGTGAGAAGATGACTAAGTGATAGCCTAACAGTTCTCTCGGGCAGCATAGTTCGCTTCGAAAGATCCTTTTGGCTCAATGCTCCTTCATACTCGAGCGTCTTTAGAACCAGCTTTGCACTAGGAGGCATGCTGAGCAAGTCTTCAGCTAATTTGACCTTTTTTGCGAGCATCGAGGTTGCAGAAAAATCTCTTGAAAGACGAACAAGTCTCGCTGGAAATTCGTGCTTGTGGCATTCCAAAGTCTTCTTAATAGCGATTCTTGAACCTCCATCTAGGACCACTTCGCAGTGGTATCTGCTCGTTACGTCAGATACTTGCAGACTAGTGTCATATGGAACCACTAAAGGACGCCTTGTGTTATCGACGGAGTTTACAGAAACCACAACAAATACACGAGACTTTTCAAGGACCATCGGGCCGCCTGCTGACATAGAATACGCCGTTGAGCCCGTAGGAGTAGAAACAATAATGCCATCACTGCTGTCGTGCCATACATCCCTCCCATCAATTTTTAGTACATGCTCCATGAGCATCGCACTTTTGCTAGGAAATACCGCTACATCATTTAACACGGGCTCAACCTCTCTTCCATCCACTTTTACAGCTAGGCGGAAAACATCATCCACTTGATAGTCACCTGTCTTTATTTGGGATAAAGCTGAGTCAAGATATCTAATGTCTAACTGGGCAAGAAACCCTGTCGCCTCTGACTCATACAGTCCGAGAACTGGCACAGAATTCGTTACCACCCTATGGAAATAATCGAGAATTCCTCTGTCTCCTCCTAGCACCATTATGATGTCAAGGTCTTCTGATTGGCTATAATCTCTCTCTTTTAGTATCATTACTTCCATATTCATAGAGTCAAATGCTTTCCTGATTTGTGAGAATGATATTCTGTCGACGGGTTCAGCCAGAGACAGAGCGATCTTCATTATCTTTACTATTTTATATGGAAGTAATATTTTTTTATTGTGGATGTTAACTTTACACTCTTCGACTCATGACAGGAAGATGGGGTTAGGAGTTGAACTCGAGCCTATACAGAAAAAATCAAAATACAGCTAACTGGGAAACTTTGGGATGGCGGCTTCCCCGTTAAACTGTATTATGGATCCCTCTTCATTAGCAGCTATAAACCTTCTGGAGTATTTTGGCTAACAAGCTCGTAAAAGATTTTGTACTCGACTGACATTGTAACTAGCCAGTGATTATGAAGGACTAATTGCTTACAGAACATGGTATTATGCCATAAGATTTAAAGGATAGATTAAGAATGCATATCATAACATGCCGAAGAAGAGGACAAGCAGAGGGCGAACCAAGGGAGGGAAGGGAAGCTCCGGAACTGTTCACTGTAGTCAATGCGGGGCAATGGTTCCAAGAGACAAGGCCAAAAAAATAACCGGAAGAATAACCCTCGTAGAACCCACTCTTGCCAAAGAGCTAAGGGCACAAGGGGCATACATTGCACCCTCTACCGATGTCAAATTCTATTGTGTATCATGTGCGGTCCATCGAGGCGTGGTAAAAGTAAGGTCTGAAGTAGATCGTCGAAGCACAGGCAGACTTAGATAGCCCTCATAACCTGCGAATGGAAAATATGATCCTCTGACATAGTGTAATTCCTGCCAATACACAAACAAGAAGCACAGCATATTGCAAGCTATCTTCTAGTGGTATCAACCCTAGGAATCCAACTGAAAGCAATCTTTCAGCCCTTTCCCCTACGCCGACACCCTTTAGTTCAATACCCATTGACTCAGATCTAGAACGGGCATAGCTGACCATTAAAGACAATGATATTGCGACCTGACAAAACAGTGGGCTAGCTAGTCCCCCAACGGCGATACCAATAAAAATTAATGATTCTGAAATTTTGTCTAAAATAGAATCGAGGAAAGCCCCCTTTTTGCTACATTGCTTTAAGGTTCGGGCCACACTCCCATCGACTATATCGAAGAACCCTGAAATAAGAAGCATAATGCTTCCGGCCAGCGAAGGATAGTACCATCCAATTCCCGCCGCCAGGAGCGGAGACATGTAAGTCAACCCACTAGCAACTGCAAATAACAAGCTCACTAGAGTCCAAAAATTGGGACTGATCCCGCTCTTTGCAAAAAACGAACCTATCCCGTCCAGTAGAGGACCTAAAGCTCTCCTGAATCTATTTAGCATACTTTTTTGTCTCCTATGTAAGCATGTTAGACTAATCGCGATCCCTTCATAACTCTGTCAAGTCCAATCGGCAATACGGCAACATAAAAATATTTATTGTTTCATTCCCTCGATTGTTAGTCGCGAACAAAACAGAGCCGAACCAATCTCTCGATATTTGGTACTGAATATTTTATCTATGATTATTTCTTAATTCCTTAATAACTATTATTTCGGAGTTAATGCAACCATTGCAAACCACTAATCAAGACAACGGCAAGCACAGAAATGAACTTAATTGGCCGATTCAGGATAGATTTTATCCATCCTTTGACAAAGTCTTAGTAATAGGACTAGGACAATTAGGATTACCAGTGGCAAAGTATGTCAAAGATAGAGGCTTTGATGTATATGGATATGACATTAGT
>JAREAJ010000083.1 GCA_029240395.1 Nitrososphaeraceae archaeon | reverse complement strand
GTACATTTTTAGGAGGCCTTGATTGAATCTCCTAAGACATTGGATTCCCCTTCAGTTGAGCTAATCGAGAAAGCTGACGAAAGAATAAGCATCAAATTCAAACACGTGCCAAGAGAATACGTAAATGCCATTAGAAGGCTTGCAATAAGCGAGGTTCCCACACTAGCGATAGATGATGTCGTCATGATAGAGAACTCTTCAGTCGTCCATGACGAGGCAGTCGCTCATAGGCTTGGGATGATACCACTGTTTACGGATCTGAAGCGGTTTGTAATGCCACAGGATTGTGACTGCAGAAGTACTCTGGGATGCTCAAAATGTAGAATTCTGTTTGTTCTGGATGCTGAAGCAGTAGAGAGAACACGGATAGTAACTTCCGGGGAGCTCAAGTCAGAAGACGAAGAGATCAAGCCTGTAAGCGACGAGATTCCAATTCTTACACTTGCCCCAGGCCAAAAGGTAAAGTTTGAAGCTTATGCAAGACTGGGAAACGGCAAAAGTCATGCAAAATGGCAGCCTACATCCGCTGCTGTTGTAAAAGATGGGGAAGACGAAAGCGAGTCTATTCTCATTATTGAGACAAATTTAGCACTAAGACCTGATGAGGTGGTTTTAGCTGCATCTGATATGTTAAGTACAAAAATCAAGAATTTTGCTCAAACGGTTCACAGTCTCAAGACCCATCGCAGTTCTAAGGGTAGTTGACCTACATAAAATAGTATCCTGGTCAACATACACCTCATAACAAAGATTCGAGAGAAATGATTGCGCATATAGACAAAGTCCATATGGCATTGTTGGGTAAGTTTATTTTGGGGGAGGAGATGACTTACCACCCAAGAAACTAAATCGGCGAGATTAAGAATGCTCATTACATCTTTGATTCAAGATAATATTTGGACCCTCAGGAGGGCTTTTAAGAAGAACAAGGCTCCGATCTGGCGAGCACTGGAGCGAGAGCTCTCGCGCCCACGACGGAACAGGAGAGAGGTTAATATCGGTACCCTGGCTGAAAAAACAGATGATGGCCAGGTAATTGTTGTTCCAGGTAAGCTGCTAGGATCAGGTGAAATTGGTCACAAACTTACAGTTTGTGCAATCACAATATCGGAATCTGCTTCTAAAAAAATAATAGCAGGTGGAGGTAAACTAGTGAGCCTTAGCAGCTTGGTGGAACACTTTCCAGAAGGAAAAGGGGTACGCTTGATTGGGTAAGGGTCAACAGCGCCAACCTCATCAGCAAGATCAACTAACAAGTTGGAAAGGGGGACACAGAAATGAGGTAGTAATTGATGCGACAGATTGCATTGCAGGTAGGATGTGTTCCCATGTTTCGAAATTATTGCTCAAAGGAAATAGGGTTTTGGTTGTAAATTCGGAACGTGCAATGTTATCAGGGGATAGGTACAAGACTATTGATCTATACAAAGAATACCTAGAAATCAACTCAGTGACTAATCCTATCCACGGACCCTTCCATCCTAGGAGGCCTGATACAATATTAACAAAGATGGTAAGAGGGATGATTCCTAAGACGAAGACAAGTGGTATCGAGGCTTTTAGACGTCTGAGAGTCTACATTGGCACTCCAGACCAATTAAGAAATATGAAGACAGAATCATTTGAAGACGCAAAGATTACTAGATCCCCGTCTCGATATATTTCCGTTGGAGAGGTTGCAAGACAAATTGGTTGGAAAGGCATATTGAGAAATAACCCCGAGCAAGGAACACAAAACGTATACCAGCCACGAATTGAGCAATCAGATAAACAGGAAAATAAGAACGACGTTGAAAATAAGGCAGACCAGGAAAGCCATAATTCAACGATGTCTCCGAAGGTGTAAATATAGACATGAATAAGAAGGGTCAACCAGAATGAATAAAATAGATCTCTATCCGGCACAGAGAAAAACATGTCGTGCTTTGGCCACCATTTCTAAAGGAAACGGCAAAGTCCGCATCAATAACATTCCTGCTGAAATTTTGGAACCAAAATTGGCCAAAGAAATGGTGCTTACTCCGCTCAACATTCTAGGGGAAATTAGAAACAGGGTAGATATCAACGTTAAAGTACAAGGAGGAGGATTTATGGGTCAAGCATTTGCCTCTGCAGTTGCCATTTCGAGAGCCCTAACAGGTGAGGGAAAAGGTGGAAGAGATCCGAAAGACCATCCTTTAACCAAGTCAATGAGAGAAGAAGTTCGAAGGAAAATTATGGAGTTTGATAGACATCTCCTATCGGGCGACCCGAGGCAGACCGAATCGAAGAAATTTGGAGGACCCGGCGCTCGACGTAGAAAGCAAAAATCTTATCGTTAACCTCAAATACATTTTTGATTTTCTAGAGCAGCACTGCACTCGCAATCACCCAAAAACCATAGGATTATTTCTAACGTTATGAAAGCAAATAGTTACTAGGTATATTCATCGAACTAAGTATTTCTTCTTGTTGATATCCCAGAAGGGAGGTAATATTCAACTAGTTTTCTATCATAGCAATCTCCACACAAATTACCTGATATATTCCATTGTTCCATTGGTTTATACATAAATGTGATTTCACCATTGCAAAGGCTGCACTTTAATTTATCGCTACGGTTACCCATCGAGGAGATAGAGTGAATTTGTTCTCTAAATAAAAGCGTTGGGTTGATTTCTCCTTCACAATCCCACCTTACATGACGAACCGATACATAAACTGAGAATGGTTCAAAAAAATTACTCTGCTTCAATAGCTTTGTTAATTATTATTGTTTTGACTTTGGTTTTGCTTGTGTTTTTTAGTGCCTTCTCTTGCCTCGTCCCTGTTTCTTGGAGAAGAGATAATAAAGCCCAGAACAGCAAGCCCAACCAAACCAATCACAACGAAATAAGCACCCATTCTAACAATTGATTTTAACGTTGTCTCATCATTTTCTGCCAACGTTGCAACGCCAAATTTGTCTGGCTGCATCATAAGAAATATCCCTGAAAAAAGCATAATTGTTA
>JAREAJ010000082.1 GCA_029240395.1 Nitrososphaeraceae archaeon | reverse complement strand
TTTCACAAAGGACAACGTTCGTGATGCGGTTCAAAAGAAAATGGTACAAAGGGATAAGGTGGGCGCTACAGTATACTATGATCCTCCTGTTCATAGGACACCTTATTATGAGAGAATGTGGGCATCAGAAACAAATTCCTTCATGCTACCTAGATCCGACCTAGGGAATACAGATTGGGCGAGCGGGCATGTATTGTCATTACCAATTCACCCTCTGGTTACACAACAGGAGCTTGAACGTATTGCTCAAAGCCTTAAGGGCGCATTATGACTCATTTATTCATACGTAAAGTAGTAAAGATCGTGTATACTTGGTTCGCTACTTGTTGAGAGTGAGTGGTTTGAGCTGAGCCTGTGATGAGAATAATAATTTATACTGGCAAAGGAGGCACTGGCAAAACTGTAACATCCTGTTCTACAGCCATTAAACTCGCAGAGCATAATCACAAGACGCTAGTCATATCTTCGGATCCAGCTCACACCCTGGGAGATGCTTTCAAGATATCTAACATCGGGTATGAAATGCAAAAAATTCTTTCTAACCTGGAAGCCTTGCAAATAGATCCCGTTACCGAGATGAAGAAACAATTCGATACCATATTGTCTTACATGGCGTCCGTGTTTTCAGCGAGGGGGATAGATGAAACACTAGCCTATGAAATTGCAATGCTGCCGGGTATGACTCAACTTTTTTCTTTGTTAAAGATCGAAGAATTAGTCAAGCTGAAGAGTTTTGATGCCATAGTTATTGATATGCCTGCATCTGGTGAAGCATTACGATACTTATATTTCCCAAAGCTAGTCGGAAGCATTGGAAGGAAACTAACGGGCCTAGCCGGAATGTTTGGTGGAGTGGCAAGAATGTTTCAACCTTTGTCCCAAGTTTCAATGCCTTCCAAAGGTGTTTTGCAAAGCGAGGTCGACTTGATTGACAGACTACAATACTTGTCCGAAATCATAAGAAATAGCAATATTACTAGCCTCAGATTGGTCGCTAATCCTGATACCTTCAGTATAGAAAATGCTAAAAGAGCATTGATGTCAGCCAGTCTTTTTGGGATTAATGTAGACTTGGCCGTGATCAACAAAATCATGCCCCGCCAGAGCTCTGATCAGTATTATGCGAATTGGGCTGAATTTCAGCAGGGAAAGGTTGAAGAGGCCAAGGCGAATTTTTACCCCCTTCCATTACGGGAAGTTTTTCTTCATGATACTGAACTTCGCGGAATGGAGATGCTTACAAAGAATGGTGAACTATTGTTTGGAAATGAAGATCCCGGAAAGATATACTATCAAGGCAAGGCCTTTAACTTTTTGACCGAGGGGAATTCATTACAAATGAAGGTCAAAGTGCCTTTTACAGAAAGAGACGATTTTGACCTGGAACGATATGGCGACCAACTAACAATTAAAGTAAGAAGTTCAGTAGGGTATATTGTTAACATTATACCATTACCAAGTGCCACACTAGGCATGAAATTAGCAAAAGCAAAGTTACATGGTGATGAACTTAATGTCATGTTCGAAAAAAGCATGTAAAGTGCTGTTGGATCATCGTCGATAAGATTCATTGGATAGATTCTTATAGGTGACTTTTATATTATTCTTAGAGTTACTAAGAGTTACTCAGTGTTACTCAGAGTTTCCCCGAGTCTTACGTAAGAGGAATGAAAAATTGAGATTTCCAGGTTATGCTTGTTCAAGCTGTGGCACACCTTCGAGTAGGAGGTGGAATTTGCAGAGACATATTGCAGCACAGCATGGCGGGATGGGATATTGTCTCCATTTTATGGACTATATTTCAGGCAGGCAGGCAGGTCTATATCCGCAGTCTTCTAGCTCCACGCCGAGGCAAAAAACTTTCATGTCGTTTTTCGATGTGTGGTGCGGAGAGTTTATCAAGGAGGACGCCAGGCAGAAAGCCTCCAGATTCAACTCAATTAGTTATCCTGCTTGGGGTCAAAATGTTGCGTACGCCAATCAGAGCTCAGAATCACCGGATATTCATTCTCTGATAGATCAACAAGAGAGGGTCCAAGTTGTTGGCTATTCTGGTCACATCTGTGAGGAATGCCTTCAAATTTATCTTTTGTCATTCACAAATAAATTCAAACCACAGGTTATAAATCACAAGTGTATACTAGAAAACCTCGTCAAGGCTCTTCTTCTAAGTGAAAAACAAAAAAGCGATAAGCTTAGAGAGGGACACATCCAAATTCCCTTACACATAAGAGATATCATTATACATAATTCGAATAACGGCTTGATATTTCTCCATGCGATCCGGGATCCTTCTGACGTGAGGAGTAATAAAATAAAAAGCATACCTCCAAATCAATATGATTGGTCTTCTCGAGCTATTCAGGGCGGCTGCACTCCGATAGACCACAAAGAATTGACAGAGTTCCTCATCCAAGCAAACCCTTTTAGTTTTGGCGTTTTCGACCTAAGTGATGGGGAAACCCCCGCATACTATCTAATGGCCGTAAGCGATACACCAATCTTATAACTGCAAAATCATTTTCCTGGTTCAACTGCAGCCTAATCACTGTTCGTGTGTATGAAAATTGTTGTTGTTTAGGTGGTCTTCGTAATGCTACTAGTTCGCCCTTTTATCCAGTGACATGAGCACACACAGTTTATATAATATGTAATTTGATAAGTTGTCAGATAACTATGCCGATCGATCCAGACTTTCCAAGAAATCAACAAGTAATAGGTAAACATAACCATTCCGATGGAGAACACTTTCATTACGTATGGGGTCCAGGCCAGAATAAAGAGGCCGCAGAAAACGAAGAAGTAAAAGCAGCCTTCTCTGCGAGGGGAGAAGAACAAGTCCCTGTTGGAGTACACGGCACTATGGTGGCTGTAGATTGGGATGCATGTGTTGCTGATGGAGCTTGCATCGAAGCCTGTCCTGTCCAGGTTTTCCAGTGGTATCGAACGGAAAACGATGTACCCGCCCAAGAAGTGGCAAATGCTACGAGCGAGGGGACTGGGAGCACC
>JAREAJ010000002.1 GCA_029240395.1 Nitrososphaeraceae archaeon | reverse complement strand
TGAAGGCATTGACATCACCAAGGACTATCGTAAGCCAATCAAATTACCCGGCATGATAGGCTCATGAGCCACAGATCAAGCGTTGTATTATTCTGGACTCGCATTCTTGAGTTTCAGGTCTTTTAAAGCAATTTCTTTACTCAGTTTATTTTTGTATTCATTTACCTTTTCACTAACTTCCGGATGGCTTGTTCCTACAATCTGTGTAGCAAGTATGCCCGCGTTTCTAGCCCCGTTGATTGCCATAGTCGCGACAGGAACACCCGGAGGCATCTGAACAATAGATAGAAGTGAATCAAGTCCATTAAGCGAAGAACTTTTGATCGGAACTCCTATAACAGGAATCGGTGTGATTGCCGCGATCATGCCAGGCAGGTGAGCCGCTCCTCCTGCTCCAGCAATTATTACCAAGATCCCTCGCTTCTTTGCGGCCTGTGCATACTTGAACATTGAACTAGCAGTCCTATGAGCAGAGAGAATTCTCACCTCATGACGTATATCAAAATACCTCAGTACATCGCTGGCATCCTTCATTACCGGAAGGTCGGAATCGCTACCCATTACAACAGCGACAAGGACATGAGCCAAATCGGTATCTTTCCCCTGGAATCTCACAAGCTCTCGAGCGTCAAGGATTCTCTGGCTTTTTTGGCCCGTCTGAGAGCAGCGCTAGCTCCTTTAGCTGTGACAGTTATATGACCAAGCTTTCTGTTAGGTTTGGAAGTCTTCTTGCCGTAAAGGTGTAGCTTACACCCTGGGATCGAAAACAAGCCACGCAGCCCCTTTATCCTATAAGGACCGCTACAATTTGGCGAACCAAGAATATTAACCATTACTGCAGGGGAAAGTAGCTGAGGCCGGGATAAGGGTAAATCCAGGATGGCTCGAAGATGCTGTTCAAACTGGGATATTGAGCAAGCCTCTATGGTGTAGTGACCAGAATTATGGGGCCTAGGAGATACTTCATTTACCAATATTCTACCGTCAGACGTAAGAAACATTTCGACTCCAAATATCCCTGATCCACCTAGTGCCGTAACTGCCTTTTCTGCTATCTTCTTTGCCTTTCGCCAAGTCATTTCTGGAACTCTGGCCGGTGCAATAGTTGTATTCAGAATGTTGTTTTTATGGATGTTCTCTACAACTGGAAAAGACTCGATTTGACCCTTTCTATTTCTGGCAACCATCACGGACAATTCTTTTCTAAACTTGATGACTCTCTCGATCATGTATTTTGTTCCATTAATATTTCTGAACCAATTTAACAGTTCTTTTTGAGACTGAATCAATGTATTACCCCTTCCATCATAAGAGTCTACACGTGCTTTCACGAGCAAAGGCAAGCCAAAACTCTTCAACACTTTATTCAAGTCAGTTGCTCTATCTATTAGGTGAAAATCGGGCAATGGGATGTTGTTTTCCTTGAAGAATGCTTTCTGTTTGTATTTGTCCTGGATAATTCGCAATATCCGAGGAGACGGACATACATCTTTTCCCCTTGCTTCCAAGCGCTCCAGGGCATCTGAGTTAGCAAGCTCAATCTCGTACGTTAGCACATCACATTTGGATGCCAGGCGATCTATTGCGGCCTGATCCTTAAAATCAGCGACGATCTGCTCATCAACTACGGACGATGCAGGACAATGTTCCTGTGGATCAAGAACAATCACCTTCATAGACATCCGTTTTGCCTCCTGTGCTATCATCTTGCCAAGTTGTCCGCCTCCTATGATTCCAATACTTGTCGGATCCGAGACTTCTAATGCATTAACATCCCCATGCAGCATAGAATTATATTGTAAATCATTGCAACGGGGTTAAAAGGGTTATTTACAAATGATTTCCACTATGACAATGATCTGTTTATATTAAAAGGAGACGAACTTTTAGAAATCAATGAATGCAAATGATCTAGTGGCTATTGTTACAGGGGCCGGTGGAGGTGTGGGACAGGCAATCTCGAAACGGTTGTATGCCGATGGCGCAAAATTAGTGATGGTGGGAAGAGATCTATCTCGGCTGAATTCGTTTGCCCGGGAGTTCGAGGACCAAAACAGACTTCTTCCTATTAAAGCAGACATAACAAGAGAAACCGATGTAATTAATATAATAGAACAAACTTTATCCGCCTTCGATCGGATCAACATCTTGATCAACAGTGCTGGGACGATAAACGAACCTAAACCGTTCCACCTTATGAACGAAGACGATTGGGCTCCGTTGATAGAGACGAATCTGGTTGGCACGCTTCGAACGACAAGATCCGTCTTACCTATCATGATGGAGGCAAAGGCTGGCAATATTGTGAACATATCCTCTCTGCTAGGACTTCGAGCCATACCTAGAGTTCCACTTTCAGTTTATGGCGTCACGAAGGCAGCTATTATAATGTTCACAAAGAGCATCGCAGTTGAGTACGGTCCTCATGGAATTCATTGTAATTGTATAGCACCATCTACGATCAGGACTCAAAGCATCGAGCCATACCTTGAAGATGAAGAAGCGAGAACAACGCTGGAGTCTACTTTTCCGTTGCGGAGGATTGGCACTGCAGAGGATATCGCTGGCGCTGTGTCATACCTCTGTTCCCGCGATGCAAACTGGATCACTGGGGTTGTTTTAACTGTAGACGGCGGTATATCCGCAAAACAGTAGCCAACTCTAGTCGAGTCCTATTTTTGAATGCTTACCAATAGGTGTTCGCGATAACTGTCTACAAGTGGGATCACGTTCTTAACGATAATTTTATGATAATTAGCTGTACCAACGTCAAAGGACATCAGCAGTACAAATACTAGCCTATTATTATCATCGGTTATTGGAATTGTAGCTCTTATGAGTTTCGCGTAATGTGATGAAGCATAGTGGATATTTCCTAAATGGGACTCCCAACGGAGCCTTGTAAACTGCCTTGTAGCCGCTGTGATTGCATATTGCGCTCTTTCTTCAGGTGTGAGCAGAGGACTAAGGTTTTCTCTCTCGGCAAAAGCCAGAAGCTCTCCGTCCTCATCAGAAATGCCGGCGAATCTGATGGCTGGATCGGCTGACACGACTTTGTTGCAGAGTTTCTGAAAGATTTCTTTTTCCAAGATCATAGGTAAATATATCAAAACATGTTTTGATTGTTTCCTTTTTCTAATTTTGGGATAGAGCAAGTCATGCGAAAGAACTCATAAGTATTAGCATTAAAATGCTTTAATTGTGTGTAGCCCTGATAGACTTGATTGGAAAAGAGGAAATATGTTCTCGATACAAGCGCAATTATCGGAAGGCAAATAGGTTCTAAGCTTCAAAACAACGAAATAAAAGGCGGCGATGAAATCATAGTACCGATACCTGTTATCGACGAACTGCGGTCACAAGCCTCTGACAATAGGGAACAAGGAATCATCGGTCTGGATGAAATTAGGAAAATAAGAGAATTTTGTGGCACTACGGGAGTAGTCCTTAGCTTTAGAGGCCATATGCCTACTTTTAATGATATTCAGCTTGCAAAGGGTGGCAGGATTGATGCGATTATAACGGATATTGCTAGAGAAAATGATGCAACACTTCTTACCGCAGACTACGTTCAGCATCTTGTAGCTGAAGCTCTAGGTATAAATTCCGAGCTAATAAAAACCAGCAAATCAAGCGATCGCCCTCCCTTTGAGAGATTCTTTGACGGCAATACAATGAGTGTGCACCTGAAGGAGGGAGTCCCTGCAATGGGCAAGCGCGGAAAGCCTGGAAACTTTGAGCTTATACAACTTTCAGACGAAAAAATGACATATGCGGAGTTGAACGAAATGGCAAACCAAGTCGTAGAAATAGCCACGGCATCAATTGGAGGCTCAGTCGAAATCAACAGAAAAGGTGCGATCGTGGTGCAGCTGGGCGCTTTCCGAATCGCTATAACACGACCTCCCTTTTCCGAAGCCATTGAAATAACAATAGTCAGGCCAATTGTAAAGCTTTCACTGATGGATTACGGCATCAGCGAGAAGCTTATGAATAGACTCTCGCAAAAAGCGGAGGGAGTAATAGTTGCAGGTTCTCCCGGGTCAGGAAAAAGTACACTGGCAAGCAGCATAGCTGAGTTCTATGCCCAACGGGGGAAAATAGTCAAAACATTTGAGTCTCCGCGAGACCTGCAAATTTCCAGGAATATTACGCAGTACGGTCCCCTTGAGGGTACTTTCGAAAAGGCGGTTGACATACTTCTCATGGTTAGACCTGATTACACAGTTTTTGACGAGGTCAGAAGAACAAATGACTTCCTAGTCTTCTCAGATATGAGATTGGCAGGTGTGGGAATGGTGGGGGTTGTACACGCAAGCAGCCCTGTAGACGCAGTACAGAGATTTATTGGAAAAATTGAACTAGGAATGATCCCTCATATACTCGATACAATAGTCTTTGTTAAGGACGGCTCAATAAGCAAGGTCTATGAAATATCGCTGACTATCCGAGTTCCCAGTGGTATGACAGAGAGCGATCTTGCTCGACCAGTCATAGAAGTGCGTGATTTTGATATGGGACAGATAGAGTATGAAATATATACATACGGGGAAGAAAACATTGTGGTCCCCACATCCAGCTTCGCAGACTTCAAGCCGAGCGAAGATGCCATAACAACGCTGGCGGAATCCAAAATAAGAGATACAATAAGAAGGTTCGATCCTAAAGCAGAAATAAAGCTAACCTCAAGAGATCGGGTCCAAATTAGAGTCAACAAAGATATTGCTCCGGTTATAATCGGGAAGGGAGGATCGACTGTAAACGAATTAGAAAAAATGCTGGGCATTCATATTGATGTGGAGGTAAAAACCCCCACCCTAGGGCAGGAAATTTCTTTTCAGGTTAGTGAGGGGGGATCATCCATTAATCTCCTCGTCGACCCTGCTTTTGTAGGAAAAAAGGTTGACGTTTACGTGCAAGATGAATTTCTTCTTAATAGCCAAGTCGGAAAAAAGGCCAGAATAAAGGTTGATAAACACTCAGAGAACGGACGCAAGTTAGTGAACGCTGTGATTGGAAATCAAGAGATTAGACTTTACCAAAGTATATGTTAGGTATGAAGACTAAGTCCACCTCTGTTAACACTAGGAGAGGATTATTATCACCGTACTGGGATTGACACAGAATATAAGACCCAACTCGTCAAGGTGCATAGCTCTTAGCATTGCAGGTAGTGATTCATCAGCTGCAGCCGGCATCCAAGGCGACATAAAGACCTTCTCATCTCTGGGTGTCTATGCCTGCACAGTAGTAACAGCAATAACGGCACAAAATACTCTAAAAATCAAGGAAGTAGTCCCAATAGCACCAAGCCTAGTTTCTGACCAAGTCTTGAGTATATTAGAGGATACTCCACCCAAAGCAGTAAAGATTGGGGTGATCCACAATAGCCCTACTATCAAAGCAACTGCAGATGCACTAAAACTGGCCAGGTGTCCAATTATATTGGATCCAATCATCTACAGCTCCACCAGGGCGAAGCTGTTGGAAAGCAGTGCCTTGATAGATTTAGTATCTACCTTTGCACCACTTTTGCATACCATTACTCCAAATATAACAGAGGCCGAAGAGATCTCAGGCCAACGGATTAAGAACCTGGAAGATGCCTCAAAGGCTGCCAAAGGGATCCAAAAACTAGGAGCACGAAATGTCATTATTAAGGGAGGACACGCTGGGAAGGATCTGTCTACGGACTATTTGTTGCTGGAAAATGGAGAAGAAATAAGAATCGCCAGACGTAGAATTAAGATAGAGGGGTCACATGGATCTGGATGTAACTTTTCAGCAGCTCTAACGGCATTTATTGCTCAAGACTTTTCATTAAGGAAATCATTCGAATTGGCAAATGAATATACTAACAGTTCAATTCAGAATGCCTACCGGATAGGAAGAGGTCTGCCTGTTACCGATCCCATATTCGCAGTCTACAATAATTCCTGCAGGCTTGGCGTTATGCAAAGAACACAGGAAGCAGTAGATTACCTAGAATCCGTTGAAGATCTGGGTGAGCTCATCCCCGAGACTCAATCAAACCTTGTCTTTGCTTTAGAGGGAGCAAAAACAATCGGAGACGTCGCAGGAGTCAAGGGAAGAATAGTGAGGATCGGATCCAGAGCCAGGCCTTCAACTTGTGTCCGATTCGGCTCGTCCTACCACGTAGCTTCTGCTGTTTTAGCGTATCAACTATTTAACCCTGAATTCAGGTCAGCTATGAACATAAAATATAATAGTAAAATAAAAAACATCTGCCGCTCGAAATTCTCTGTATCATATTATAAGAGAAATAAGGAGCCAAAGCATATTAGATACAAGGAAGGAAAAACTCTGATGTGGGGGGTCAAGGAGGCACTGAGAAAAAGACCTGCGGCCGACATTATATGCAACACCGGAGATTTTGGAAAGGAAGCAATGACACTAATATTCGGACATGAGCCATTTGACGTAATTAATAAATTGAGTATAATACTCAAGAACTACAAGAATGGGTGAGCTGTTGCTGTATCTTTATTAGACGTCAATTCATTTTCGACAATAGATAGTTAATAGATGAAAGCAATTATCCTCGCCGGTGGTCTTGGAACAAGATTGCAGCCATACACATTCTTCATACCTAAACCAATGCTACCATTGGGGAATAAGCCTCTGCTAGAACACATAGTAGACTGGCTTCGGAATAGTACAAGAAGAGGGTCTAATGAGCAGAGAATAGATCACATCATTCTTTGTGTAAGCTACTTGCATAGAATTATTGAAGACTATTTTGAAGACGGAGGAAGGTTTGGCCTCAAGATCGATTACGCAAGAGCGGACCGGCCTCTTGCAACAGCGGGACAGTTGAAAACAGCAGAGAGGATGTTAAACGAAACTTTTGTGTGCGTGTACGGTGATTCAGTCTATGAATTCCCTCTTAGCAGAATGATTTGTGAGCACAGGAATTCTAATGCATTTCTCTCTATGGCGCTCCTTCCATATAGGACCAATCTCAAATATGGTTTTATTGAGTTGGAAGGAAAGAAAAATAGAATTGCTCGTTGGAACGAAAAGCCCGAAGTTACTGGGCTGATAAATATTGGATGTTATATTATGGAACAATCATTCTTAATGCTGATACCCAAAGCCGCCGCTTATGGGATGGACGACGCGGTAAGAAAAGCCCTTGAGCAACAAAGAATAGTGAAAGGCTTTAAGATTAATTCTGGTTTCATTGACATAGGAGATAAGAAGACCTATTTGGATGCCTACAAGAAATACGTTAAAAAATTAGGAAAAATATAGGAATCCTGTAACTAGCAGTAAGATTCAAGAGGCCTTTGCTCTGAAAAACCAACGGATCATAACGAGCTCTTCTATTGGCGCAGTTACTCTTGTATGTTCCTGCTTGCTTTTCTTCTTTTTTTTAGCGAACTAAGGCCGCAACCTAAAATCCCGACACCGGCTACAACGAAAATAATGGGAACATAATCAATTTCGGGGAGGTGGAATTTCGGACCCACCTGGGGCAAAACCGTGTTAGCAAGCAACAACATTGCAACAAACAATGAACAACCAGTAACTATTAGAATGATTCCAGGGCTCTTTTCGACTGCTCCACGTGATACGCCCATGACCGTTCCGGTCAATATTAACGCAGGAGCACCTGATATGGAGATGATTTGTATCAGCAAGGCTCTGGGATCAGTCTCTACGTTCGGGCCCCCGCCTCCTGGACCCACTAGAAATATGTAAAACGAAAACATGAGGGCAATAAACATAGCCGTCATTAACAGAGAACCAAGGGCTATCCATGTTTCCAATGCTGCCATTCAATCACCGCAAGTTAGAGGTCCTACTGTCGTGGGCTATGTTATCCCTACTAGGCCAGCAAGTTCCTTTCTACAGGCAGATCCAAGAACCTCAGCTGAGGTCTCCGGCGATACGGTGTTTACATATATACCGAATCCTCTTTGAAGTCCCGACCACTTGTTGGTTTGAGGATATACCTCGATATGCCAGTGAATCTGCCGGCTGTTTTTCTTCTCTGGAGATAAATGAAAGACCAAATTAAATGCAGGCGAATTAAGACCTTTGGACATCCCGCCAATAGTTGCTCTTAATATCAGAGCTAGGTCGCTTACCTCTTTCTGCGGAATCTTCGAAAACGACGTAGTGTGTCTCCTAGGATAAATCCAAAATTCATATGGATATGTTGGCGCCCAAGGAGAAAAGGCGAGAAAACTGTCTGTCGCAAGTATCTGGCGAGGACCACCAAGTTCAACGGATAAAATGTTACATGATGGACAGCTGCCATTTTCATTAACATACTTGTGAGATCCCTCAGCCTCGAGCTCTATGATTGGGGGGATGGTAGAGAAGGTTACAATGTTTAGATGAGCATGGTCATAGAAGGTCCCTGCTTCCCGACCGCTGTCGACATAAATTGATACATAGGTGACACTCTTCTGTGTGTAAAGCCATCTGACTCGTTCTTGGATTACTAAAAGGACATTCTCCCATTGCTCAACTGATATTTTAGACAAATCTTGTTTATGCTCCGGCGAAGCGACTACTATCTGATGATAACCGTAGGCAGGTTCACTGTAAAGAGGTTTATCGGTGTAATTGTTGTGCGCAACCGTGTTGACTGCAGGATACTGACTCTGAAAAACTCTAACACACCAATCCTCGATGACACTCCCCTCGCTATCAGACAGCCTTTGGAGCATTCCATCCTTAGAAACTAGTGAGATGACAGCCGGCCCAGTCATAGATTCGTTCCCCGGGCAGTAGGGACATTTTTCAGGCGGAGCATCGGAAAGGATATTATCTTCGTGGGAATCGGGAAGTATCACAAACTTTTCTAAAACATAATCTTTTCTAAGATTGCCCAAAATTACTCCTGCCTTAGACATCCCCCTTTCCCTTTAATTAAAGGTTCTGTAGCCAACGATAGTTTGATCGCACGTCATATTTTAAGCGATAAGACAAGCTTGCCCCTTTCACGAGATATGATTTAACAACTACACGTATATCATCCCGTTGCCGAATCTCCTATGAATATAAGGAAGTAGAATTCATAGTCTCAACATGCAGATAGTACAATTGTCTGATTTGCATGTGGGAGGGCTCTTCAAAGAGGACGCTTTTAATACAATAGTTAATGAAGTAAATGAACTTTCTCCAGACGTCGTAATTATCTCTGGAGATCTGACAGATGACGGTCTAATATTCCAATTCCAACAAGCCCGCTCACTGATCCAGAAAATAAAATGCCCAAATCTGATTACTCTCCCGGGGAATCATGATTACCGCCACACGGGATATTTGCTTTTTAAGAAGTTTTTTCCTTTTTCCAATCAAATACACGAGTATGAGAATTTGGTTATACTCACGCTGGGAACGGCTAGACCAGACAGGGATGAGGGCGAAGTAGGCCACAGACAAAATGTTTGGATGGAAAATATCCTCAATCAACACACTGAAAAAACGAAGATTGTTGTTATGCATCATCATCTAATAGCGATTCCGGACACGGGCTATGCCAATGTCGTGGGTATTCTCGATGCTGGCGACACGTTAAGAGCGTGTTTAGAGTCAAAAGTCGACTTAGTTCTGTGCGGTCATAAGCATAGGCCGTGGATCTGGAACCTGGGTGCGTTGCAGATCGCTTACGCTGGAACAGCTTCATCTTGGAGGTACAGAGGAGTTTTTGATGACACGTACAATATAATCAATGTAGATCGAGGAAAAATTGAGATCGACATAAAGGTCGTTGGCGGGAAAAGACAGGCGCTCTCAGAAATTATTAAAAAATATGAACCATCTCCTTCAAAAAATAATTTAGTATGATCGTGATTCTGCGCTAGAACTTCATACAGTACAACTTATATTTTGGAAAAAATGTCTTTGTTCTATGGCTAAAGGCGGCAAGAAACCTGGAAGGGTCCGAGACAAGTGGCGCGATAAGCAGTGGGTGGTCGTTAATTCACCGCCTGCGTTTGGATCCGGACCGCTTAACTACGTTCCAATTACAGCAACAGAGACTACTAAAGGAAGAGTGATTGAGAATACTATGTACGATATTTTGAGACAGGATCCCACTCAGCATCAAACAAAGGTTTTCGTGCAAATAGACAGCGTCAACGAAGGGACCGCCAATACCATCTTTAAAGGCCACGAATATGCGAAAGAATTTCTTAGGAGTCTCGTAAGACGAGGGAGCTCCATGATTAACCTCACTCACGACTATACCACTTCTGATGGCTATACATTTAGGGTTGTAATGATTGCTTTCAGTCAGAAGAGGATCAATTCTTCTAAGAGACATGAAATAAGACTACTTGCCCACAACCTACTTGCTCGTAAGATCCCTCAACTGACGATAGACCAGTTTGTACAAGAAGCTACCATGGGCAAAATGGGAGCAGACTTGCTAAGTGAGACCAAGAAGGTAGCTTCACTCAGGCACATCGGTATTCGAAAGACCAAGCTAATATTAACTCCACAGTCCAAGGCTGTGCAGGGAGCCAAATCAATTGAACCTAAGACGGTTGCGTCTATGGAGAACATTTCTCCCGAAGAGTCAGAAGAGCAAGACGTCGAACTGAATCAGAGTGCAGAATAGTATTCCATGGACTAACTAACAACTAATGGATTTTGAAAATCCGCCTCAGTTTTCGGAAGCCGACGTTAGTGTCATAATCCACGCAACAGAGGATGATAACAAAATCATAGAGTCGCTCAGCAATGCTATTTGCGTCCATCCAAGTGTATTCCGGCCCACCGCGTCGATTGGCCATTGGGGCAATAGAATTCTGCTTATAACCGGAAAATTCGAGGGTGCCGCTGCGAAACAACTCTTTCAGAAAATATGGAATTCCTTGAATTCGATGGAGAAAGCCCAGGTTGCAAAGTCACAAGACAGTTTGATTGACGACAAGGGAAATCTATATGTGAGACTAAACAAACAGCGACTTTGTCAGAAAAGAATATCACTCTCTGAGTCAGATAGTGTGAGATTTCGGTTTAGGCATCCTAGTAGGTTTAAAATAGACAAAAAGCGGGATTTGTCTGAGAGGTGAACTAGACCTTAGGAGGAATAGATTTGTGCATAAGGGCTCCCGACATTCTAAACGTAAAGAGAGTGTCAAAACTGCTCAACATCGAAGTTATAGGGAGTGCATACCAGGCTAGGACTTACGATGACGTAATCTATCGACTAAATCAGAGGCCACCTGCAGTGACCGATTACCGTTATTTGGTAGTCGCTGAGACCATTGAACAATTATCGACTGCTTCATTTGTCCCTAACTTGATAGTCGTTAGGGATTTTCAGAAGATAAAATCATTTGTTAAAAACAAGAAGTATAAATCTAAGATTGCCCTTGAGGTCTTGCTTTCTGACATAAGGCGTCGAGATGGAATTAGGGTCGGCAGATGGTTTAAGGAGGTAACGGACCTTTACAAGTTCACAAAAAGGTTCGGTTACCAGCTTGTTATATCTAGCGGAGCCAATTCTATTTGGGAAATGACCTCAGCACAATGCATTGAATCAATAATGAAAATTTGTGATATACCTCCACACAGATACTGGCAAGATTTGGAGGACTGGATAAAACAGCAGGAATCACCTAGGCTTTGTTATGCTTAAGAGAAGGTACAAGAGGCGATACATTGGACTAGTACATCAACCTCAGGCAGCGGACCTTGACAAGGGCGATCTGTTCAGTTTAATCCATGAGAGAAATTCTGAGCTTTTTGGATACGTTTCCAACGAGGTTTCTAATCTAAAGCTTGTTAAGCAGGATCAAAGTGGCCTGACCATAATTAGCTGTAGAGCAAAGAGTCTCGACCAGGTACTGGTATCGTTGACATTTATGGATCCTTCGTTGTTAGTGGTAGATGTCTCTGGGAGTATAAACAAATTGAAAAAACGCTGGACACACGAACTTGCTTCGTATCGACTACTGAAAGATTCTGGCAATTCATAAAAGTATCAATACCAACGGCGCGGATTGTATCCAAGTTGAGAGAACCTATATCATGTAACAATCTAAGTAAATCAGCGATGAAACATCACGAGCATAGGACAAACATCCCTGCAGTCGTTGTGGGAGGATCGTCAAGCGGCGTTGGAAAAACCCTCGTTGCAACAGCTATCATGTACCATTTCCGCAGGAAGGGTTTCACAGTCCAGCCATTTAAGGTTGGACCAGATTTTATAGACCCATCGTATCACGAGGTCGTCTCCAACAGGCAATCATATAATTTGGATGCGTGGATGATGGGAGAAAGAGGCATATTAAAAAAGTTCTATAAGGCGTCTTCAGGCGCAGATGTTGCGGTAATAGAGGGTGTAATGGGTATTTTTGACGGTGTATCAGGGAAATCTGACTTCGGAAGTACCGCACATGTGGCTCGCTTGCTTAACGCTCAGATTCTGTTAGTTGTAGATGCTGGTAAAACTGGAGGTTCTATTGCTGCACTCATTTATGGTTTCATAAATTTTGACAAAAAACTAAATGTATCGGGAGTAGTTCTTAACAACGTTGGGAGTTCCAAGCACCTCAAAATTATCAGAGATAACATGAGGGGTAGGATTAACGTTCCCATCGTCGGCGTAATTACCCGAAATAGTGTTCTTGAACTAAGGGAGCGACACCTCGGCCTTATTCCTGTCTTAGAAAACCGAAGAATTGCCAAGAAGAAAATTATTTCATCCTCGCAAATAGTATCTAAAAGCATTTTCTTTAGTAAGGTTAAGAACCTTGATGTAAAAAAACAGATGCCTTTACCCGCCCCATCTTCTGGTATAAGTCATGAACCTGTCACAAGAATCGCTGTCGCCAAGGATAAATCTTTTAACTTCTATTATGCAGACACTATTGAATCCCTTGAGATGAACGATGCTCAGGTAGTATATTTTAGTCCGATTAAAGATAACAAACTCCCTGATGGAACCTCGGGAATAATTTTGGGAGGGGGTTTTCCTGAGATCCTAGCTGATGATCTAGAAAAAAATCATAATATGAAAAAAGTCATATTACAGGCAGCTCAAGAAGGAATGCCCATCTATGCAGAATGTGGAGGGCTCATGTATTTGACCAAAAATTTAATTACATGCAAAAAAGGGAAAACAAAGAAAAGCAAAATGGTTGGATTAATAGATGCTGATACTTCAATGGGTCGCAGATTAACAATAAACTATACTGAGGCAGAAAACCGGAGCGAATTTTTTAAAGGCATAAGTAAAGTCAGAGGCCATGAATTTCATTATTCGCAGATCAATAGCATAGATAGGGATTACCACTTCGCCTATAGTCTTAGAAGAGGAAATGGAATACATGAAAAGAAGGATGGTTTAGTTGTATACAATTGTCTTGCATCCTACATGCACCTTAATTTTGGGGCGGATGAGAGGCTAGGTAAAAGGATAGTCGAGCTTAGTAGAGCCTACTCCAGACAATGACCATAGCATTCCAAGGAGGTGGCATATTGATTCAACATAGCGACATCCTTAGACGCTGTGATACTCGGTACGACTTTAGTTTTGTTGATTGTCTTTGTTAAGGTCATCTTACGAGGCTTAGAATTACTATAAGTTCTTACTTCGGATTTCCGATGACTGTCACAGCAACAAGCATGTATCGTATACTACTACTTTACATACTAACCATTGGTGAGTCTTAGCGGGACAACATGGAGCATCCGGACATGGGTAAATTTCCGTTCTTTTAATTCAAATTATACTTGTTGAGTTACCGTTGCATGGTAACGGCGTCGTTACTGCATTTGGGAACCCGACCGTTACCGTGGTGCAGTAACTACAGGTAAACGATGGAGTCCTTATTAGGCGGAAATGTTACTAGATGATATAAAGCAATTAAACACTACGGGGGTCAGGTAGGGGCAGTCAACCAGAACGGCGTACCTCCTAGTCGAGCTACTGATTTAGCTATTTGCTTAGGAAGATCATGACACGATTGAGTCGAACCGCGATCTGCTGCGCCACGAAGGGCCTCTAATGTTCGGAAACATTGACAGCATTCTCTAGAGAATAATAGAACATAAACAGATTCCGTCATATGTATCAAAAATTACGTCGAATAATTCGTAAAAAAAGAAATTCTTCTGTGATTAATAATTTCGGCTAGTCGGTAAAGAGGATTAATACGGCATAAACGAAGCGGGCCCGTCGGGATTCGAACCCGAGACAGCCGGATTTCTTCTCGGGATAAAAGTCCGGTACTCTACCTGGCTGAGCTACGGGCCCACACAGAATGTACGGGGCTGACAGTGCAATTTAATTTTATACATCCCCTCATCAATTGTCGTAACAAAACATTTTAATTCTCTTGAGTAAGCTTTTCTAATGCGCCCGGGTAGTATAGGGGTATGCATTCAAGTGGGTATGTTACCGTAAAGTCCGGTCTAGTATGGGGGACTGTCACTCCTTCGACCCGGGTTCGAATCCCGGCCCGGGCGCTCCTAAAATAGTCTTCTTTTTTATCTTGTCTCTAGGGTCTTGAGTATGATATCATAGACGTCGCTGTTCTTCACAGCAATGAAGGACATTTTTGAATTCGCTCCTAGCTTAGCGTCAAGCATCTGTTCTTTAGGAGAGTAAATTGTTCCACCTGCTTCTCTAACGATCAAATATGCTGCTGCCATGTCCGTTGCTCTGATTTTGCCGCGCAGATCAATATACGCATCTAAAGAACCCTTTGCGAGGTAACAAAGTTCGAGTGCGTTAGCACCAAAAAGTCTGATATGATCAGAAATTTTGATTAATTTTGAAAGTGCATGTATATCATGTGAGGAAGTACGAGAAATATTCATGCCAACAATCAATTCTGAACCTTTTCGGTCTTCGCTATTTGCAGTGATTTTTACATCATTCAGATACGCTCCCTTGTTCTTGGTGGCGACGAAAAGCTCACCTCGAAATAGATCCATAACGGCCGCGTGCACCACTGAACTCAGTCTGTTTTCCGAGGCATATGCGAGAGAACAGCAATAAAAGGGAAGGCCAGCAGCCGCATTAGTAGTCCCATCAATGGGATCAATAACTAGATATCCCTCTTTTCCAGAGACTGTGCCGCATTCCTCACCAAAAATTGTAGGACAGAGCCCAAATCTCCTGACAGTCCTAATGACTGCCTCTTCGGCTTCGATATCTATCTTCCGTGACAGGTCGCCGCCCGCCCCGATTCCTAGTCGTTGGTTACCTTCCGGGGTTCCAATGAGACCTAACATTGTCTCGTATACTTCTTTGCATGCTTCTCGAAGTACCTCCAGCGGGACCACGAATTTTACTTGCATTCAGCTAATAAAAACGTGTTAAAATGCAGAATTGGCTGCACGATAGCGATTAGGATTCACGAGCAATACAGGATGACTATTGCATCATATCTCATCCGGTTATCCCCTGTTGTCGGGAGAGACATATTATATCTTAGGGCAAAACAATATGAGCACCGTTTTACTATATCTTGTCCTTCTCAGCGTCTGTGCTGTCTTCATTAAGCGTCCAGGGGAACCATTTTCCGATAACCTTTGACCAATCTATTCTCAATGAAAAATAAATTAGTAATCCCAATATGAGTGCGCTTATGAGAGCGCCGGATACAAGATATACAGGATTGACCTCCTCTGATGAAAGCATGTCTACGAAGGGCCTCCCTACAAAAATAGTCCCTGCAACTATCATTTCATTAAGAATCATCTTTCCTGCAAAGACAGCTGTAGCAAATTTCCATGGTTTGTACTTTGCTAATCCAAGCGGGATGTACACGACGTCGTCAGGTATTGGGGTTACCGAGGCTACGAATGCTCCCGCCCATCCGTATTTGCTCAATAGTTTTTGTAAGGGCAAGATCCTTTTTTTTGTCTTATTGCTAAGTATGTTCCTACCATAATAGCTACCATAGAATATTATCATCTTTGCGGCAACTGCACCTACTGCACTGGAGAAAGCAATTACATGGGGATCGAAACTTTGGTTTAAAGTTGCGGTAACCAGAACCGGAAAGTATGGAACAGGGATGAACACTATGACACTACCTATAAAACTTATCAACAGAATTCCTAGATACCCGAGCCCTTCATAGAGCGCGAATATCTCGCCGAAGCTAACCAAGCATATTAACTGACAGTAAACCTATATATCTAGTGTTATATCAAAAGTGCTCGCCAGCGTCACTTCTTACGCCTAGACCGTCTGCGGCAATTTAGATTCACTCCGGTTCCAAACTCCATTCAATATGCCTGGGCAAACATGGCAACACGTGAGGCCTTACTTTCGCAATAGACGCAGGTCGGAAATCGCGATAGATCCTGTCCAACAAACGGGATTACTCGTATATCTGCACCTGTTGCTTCCTTAATCCGCAACTCGCACTCTTGATCCTCACACCATCCGCACATAACAAACCCGCCTTTGCTATCTATGATGGACTTTAGAGCATTCAAACTATTTGCTTGTGAAATACACCCATTCAAGAGTGCCTTAGCTTGAATAAGCAGGTTGCCTTGGATTTCATCCAATATCTTAGGAACGCGTAACATTAATTCATCACGTTTGCAATAAATTCTTTCACGTGTGTCCCTTCTTACTAATTCCAACTCTCCCTTAGCTATGTCTCTTTTTCCAATATTGACGCGGAGCGGTACTCCCTTCAATTCCCATTCATTAAATTTCCACCCTGAAGTGTACTCATCCCGGTCATCAACTAGGATCCTCAGCTTATTGCTTCTCAAAATAGTCCCAATTTCGACTGCTGATCGCTTCACATCATGTGCATCCTCATCCCTGAATATTGGAACAATTACGATTTGGATCGGTGCTATTCTAGGAGGTAGTATTATTCCTCGGTCGTCACCGTGGACCATAACCACGGCTCCAATGAGACGCCAGGAAAGACCCCACGATGTCTGCCAAGCAAAATGTTCTTGGTTGTCCCTTCCAAGGTATTTTATCCCAAATGTCTTCGAGAAATTTTGGCCTAGGTTATGTGAAGTAGCCATTTGTAGCGCTTTTCCGTCACTCATTATGCCCTCTAGCGTAAAAGTTTCTTCCGCACCAACAAATTTTTCCTTTTCACTCTTGTACCCTGCAATACAGGGAATAGCCAAGTCCTCTTCTATGATTTTCCGGTATACTTCTAAAATCTCCTGCGATTGGCTTTTCGCTTCATCCATGTTTTCATGAACGGTATGGCCTTCCTGCCAGAGGAACTCTGAGCTCCGGATTAGAGGTTTCGTTCCTTTAATATCTGCACGTAGCGCGCTGTTCCAGAAATTCATTTTCAGAGGCAGGTCCCTGTAGCTTTTAATCCAATTGGAAAATGTCGAGTAGGCAATAGCTTCAGATGTGGGCCTCAACGCGAGTCTTTCTGACAAGGGGTTGTTTCCAGCCGCTGTCACCCAGTATACCTCCGGGTTGAATCCCGAAAAGTGCTGTTTTTCCTTTGCGAGGATTTTTTCTGGAATCAGCAGAGGAAGAAATCCGTTTTCATGACCTGTAGCAATTAAGATCTTATCCAAGATTTCACTTAGAATAGTCCATATTCTGTATCCGTAAGGACGAAGCACTATGAAGCCTTTAACCGGTCCGTAGTCTAACAGCTCTCCTTTTAATACAGCCTGAAGATACCACTCAGAGAAATCCTCGATTTTTTTTACTGAAATACCGAGTGGCTTCCGACTGTCCAATAGCGTCACGTGGGTTGTATATTATCTGGGATGGGACGTCATATATTACAGCGGATCTCCTCTGCAGTTAACTTCGCCAGTTATTCGGCTATTAAAATTCTTGCAAACATAGCACTGAACAAAGCCAATTTCTTGTTTTAGAACCGGACAATCAACTGCTTCTAGCTTCATTCTTTTGAGCATCTTGGGACTAACCCCTTTAAGTTTGAGCTTGCCCTTATCATCCATCATGCCTATACTCTGTAATTCCGCTTTTGCTTCAGTCGTCAGCTTGATTCCCTTTTCGACCGCCTTGATAGGTACAGTGTATCTTGTTTGTACACTTTCGCTCATTAGATAGCACAATACACTAGGAGTATATCACCCTTGCTAAAATCATCAAAAACCAATTAGTGGTAATGCGATCTGATATAGATCAAGTTGTTGAGCCTCCGCTCGATGATGTATTATGAACAATAGTGAGTCGACGTCGCGTTTGGATATGTAAATGTAATGTATTGTTCTTTAATAAAACCCTACCATTCTTCTCTTAAACAAACTTAATATAGAATACGCGACGTCAACATGTCAAGCGCCTAGGAATGTTGGTGATATTTGACGTGGAGGGTGTTCTTCTTAACGCCGAGTACCTCCCGGTCTTGTCTCAGCTGATGGGTCCAGAAAAGGAAGAAGAAATATGGCGAATTACCAAGCAGGGCATAAGAGGAGAGATTAATTGGGAGGAAGGGCTGAGAAGAAGGGTTTCAGCCTTAAAGGGCATAAGCTTAGAAGATGCAACAAGGATTGCTGAGAACCTAGAGATAATGCCAGGAGCGAAGGAGCTATGCTCCTCACTAAAGCGAGCTGGCTGGCGTATGATAGCCGTGTCTGGTGGATTCTCAATAATTACTGACAGACTGAAAGGAGATCTAGGATTAGACAAGATCTTTTGTAACGAATTAATCTTTGAGAATGGCAAGTTAGTAGACTTGAAAATGAATGTAACTTCTGACAAGGCTGCGGCTGTTATGCCTGCGATAAAAGACTGGAGAGTTAACAGGTCTGATACGGTTGTTGTAGTAGACGGAGCCAATGACTTGAGCTTATTTGATATCGCTGGTTATACAGTTGGCTTCTGTCCTGTGGAAAAAGTCAAAGAAAGGTCTGACGCGGTGCTGGAGATACGGGATCTGTCCTTATTGCTTAATCTACTGGAAAAAAAGTTTGGTAACGCGGTACTGGCAAGCACACAGTAAAATAAAACTCTATAGGTAATTATTTTAGCCCTCACATTATTACTTACCGCAATTTGAAACAGGAGATAAGAGTTATTCCTGTCAAAATCACAAGAGATGTCATGCCTGGTGACAGGTTATATGACTTAATTCTACATTCCACGATCTCCCAAAAAATAAAGCTTAACGATGGAGATATTGTCGTAATAGCTCAGAAAATAGTTTCCAAGGCGGAAAGTCAAATTGTACCCTTGAACTCATTGGTTCCATCTGACTTTGCGCTAAGACTAGCAAAGGCTTCCGGAAAAGACCCAAGGGTGACAGAATTGATTTTAAGACAATCCAAGAGTATCATAAGGGTATCAAACGGAGTTATAATTACTGAAACTAAACATGGCTTTGTATGTGCCAATGCTGGCATAGATCAGAGCAATATTATGGATAGTGACCAAAACGCATTGTTGCTTCCTGATGATCCTGACGCGTCTGCGAAACAGATTATGAAAATGTTGAGGAAAAAAACAAATAGAGAAATTGCAGTAATAATAACTGACAGTTTCGGAAGACCATTCAGGAATGGCCAGACCAATGTAGCAATAGGCATAGCGGGTTTAAATCCGGTCAAAAGCTACATAGGAGAGAAAGATATGTATGGAAAAACGCTCAAAGTTACTGAAATTGCTATAGTCGACGAACTCGCGTCTGCAGCAGAGTTAGTAATGGGGAAATCAATTTGTGTACCAATCGCAATTGTCCGGGGATATGATTATAAGAAGTCGGAGAATAGCTCAATTAATGAATTGATTCGGGCTAAGGAAAAAGATCTCTTTAGATAATATTAGTGCTTTCGTTGGTAAAATACCGCCATTAGCAGTCTCATAAACGTTTATTATTGCGCATATGCAACTTAGTTTCATAGAGATGGACGCCAGTAATGCTGGAGTTGATCAGGCAAAAACGTTAGATGTAAGAGGATTATTCTGTCCAGAGCCGGTCTTCCGCACAAAGATTGAAATCGAAAAGCTTGCCAGCGGCGATGTTCTTAGGGTAGTAGCAGACGATCCAGAGTCTGAGGAAGACATTTCCCGATGGATAAGCAGGACAGGGCATCAGCTTCTTTCAATAAATAAAAGCCAAAAAGATCTTGAGTTCATAATAAAGAAGGCAAAATGAGATGGAGAGTATAGCAGCACAAAACATTGTAGAGAGAGTCGGTAATACACCGCTAATAGAGTTATCCTCGTTTTCCACGAAGAATATCAAGTTTTATGCCAAATTAGAATGGTACAATCCGTTCGGTTCTGTAAAGGACCGCGCAGCATATTGGATGGTAAAGGATGCGGAAAAAAAGGGCCTACTGAAAAAAGGTAAGAGCATCATAATCGAACCTACCTCTGGCAATACAGGCATAGCATTAGCAGGAATTGCAATCAGCCTAGGCTATGAGGTGGAAATCGTCATCCCCGAAAAAGTGAGCGGGGAAACGAAGAAGATCCTTAAGGATCTAGGGGCGTTGCTTCACGAAACATCCGACGATTTATGTCCCAGAGTCGGAGCAGGAACAGATCAAAGCATTGCATTGGCAAAGGCCATCGCAAAACCGAGACCAGATCTATACTATATGCCGAATCAATACGAAAATGATGCTAACTATTTGGCACATTATGAAAGTACGGGACCTGAAATTTGGTCGCAGACGAACGGTAAAGTTTCTCATTTCTTCACCGGCTGTGGAACTGGCGGAACTATTACTGGTGTCGCCACATACCTAAAGCAGAAAAAGAGTGACGTCAGAATCATTGCAATTCAAGCCCAACAAAATCATTTGCTGCAGGGCTTAAGGAACTTCGAGGAGTCTGCTATGCCAGAATTGTTCAAGCGACGACAAGGTGTTGTCGACCACTGGATAACTGCGACCAACAAGGATTCTTTTGAAATGGCGAGAGAGCTTGCTATTCGTGAGAATTTATTGGTTGGACCATCGTCGGGATCTGTTATGGCCTCTATGTTAGAAATCGCTAATGAGCTGCAAGATGGTGTATTCGTGGGGCTTTTTGCTGATGACGGAAGGAAATTCAAGAGCCTATATGTTGATCAAGGAACTTTTACATCTGCAGAATACGATGTCCTACAAAATAGCGGAAAGAATCTTCCGCCTTTGGCGTATCAAAAGAACAGGTAATTATGGCTTTTTAGCGCCGATGTTTTCTTTCGGTCAGCCACTTCTCTACGTCCAGCGCAGCCATGCAGCCAAACCCCCCGGCTGTTATCGCTTGCCTATACCTGAAGTCGTGAACGTCGCCAGCGGCAAATACTCCCTCTATGTTTGTTGCCGTGTGATTTTTCAAAATAATGTAGCCCTTGTTGTCTAGATCTATCTGCCCCTTGTATATTGCTGTATTGGGTTCATGACCTATAGCCACAAAAATTCCTCCTGCGGGCAATCTTTGCTCAAGGCCGTTTTCTACGTCTTTGACGGTTACTGCTCCAACTTTCCTATCTCCTTCGATAGTCGAAATTACCCTGTTCCATAAGAATTCTATCTTGGGATTTTCAAAGGCTTTTTGCTGGAGAATTTTACTTGCTCTTAATGATGCTCTACGATGAACGAGCCTGACTGACTTGCCGAACTTTGTAAGGAAGGTGGCCTCTTCCAAAGCCGTATCGCCGCCACCAACAACCACAATATCTTCACCCTTGAAGAAAGGGCCATCACATGTTGCACAATATGACACGCCTCTTCCGGCAAACTGTTCCTCGGATGGAATTCCAAGTTTCCTAGGGGAAGCGCCCGTACATATAATTACCGAGTGCGCTTCGCAGGTCTCCGAATGGGAAGTAATCTCGAAGGGCCTTTTGTTGAAATCTACGCGGATAACTTCGTCATCTACTATGCAAGTGCCAAATCTTTCTGCTTGCTGTCTCATGTTCATCATAAGTTCTGGACCAAAAATTCCGTTAGGGAACCCTGGATAATTCTCAACCTCGCTTGTAGTCATAAGCTGACCACCAGGTAGTGTACCCGAGACAATTCTCGTCCTAAGCTTTGCACGCGACGTGTATATCCCCGCAGTGTATCCTGCTGGTCCTGAACCGATAATAACTACATCGTAAGCTTGCGACGCCGCTGGCTTATTGGAGACAGGGTCGTCGGCACTATAAGATGACATATAGACTGACTACCATCTAGAACTATGGCACCTGTTAATAATTTGTTCGAAAATCAAAAAAGTTGAAGAAAAGCGAGCCCAAACTATGAATCTATTTAATCAACAATGGATGGGCTATAACATGGGTGGGACGCTGCTTATTTCTTCTATTTTGCTTTGGGCTATTTCTGCTGCCTTGACTCCTGAGAGTAGCATTGAGCCAAAAGTTGGCCCCATTCTGGCCAGTCCAAAGGTTTCGGTTACAGACATCCCCGCAGCTATTAGACCAGGAAACACTTCACCGGTCTTATTGACAACTTCATCCTCGCCGCCATCAACCCACATTGGATCCATTCCTTTCCAATTTACATATCCTCTGTCCATCAAGCGCCTCACAGCGACTGAATCATGACCAGAAGCATCAATCACGATCTTGCTTTCCAAAGCAACCGGATCCACACAGGTAACATTTCGCGGCAAAGCAGACACAGGCATCCAGTTGACAACGACTCCGCCAACACGACCGTTCTTCAAAATTAGATCGTCAAATTTGGTCAGTTGCAGGAACCTAACTCCAGCATCGCAGGTCGCAGCGATTAATTTTGAACATGCGTGAGGTCCCCATGTGGCATAGAGCCCATTGCCCATCTTTCGATATGGTACACCCAATTCATCCCAAATCATCTGTGCCGGTGATCGTACGGTAACGGGGTTCATCATGTACCCTCCGACCCAGTAACCCCCGCCTAGGTAATTATTTTGTTCCACTATTAGGGTCTTTAATCCCGCTGCAGCAAGTTTACGGCCCGCAGTTAAGCCGGCTGGACCCGCGCCTATTATAATTATCTGACTATCAGCGTACTCCTGAATTGTCTCGTTAAACATCGCGGCTATGCTCTTGGTAATATCCTTCTCACTAGTTTCAGTGAAAGTCTTTTTCATGTAGAGTATCTGTCGCTCCTCTTATAATATATTATCTTGGTTAGTTCTTCCGAGATTTTAACGAGCTAAAGCCGTTGTTCGATTAAGCATTAAACGAGGACTGCCTGCCTGCAGTAACTATTCGCCTGTTGAGCTTGACACAATGTTGCCTCTGACTTTTACGTCCATCTCCGAAAGCAAATTTATGAGATCTGCTTTGTGTGAATTTAGGTATTCTTGGCCCCTGTCTTTTATCCTAATATGGTAGAGCCTCACATCCCTATGTTGATCAAAGAATTGTTCTATCATTGCACTACCGTGATGAGCAGGATTTATTAGTTTCTCAAGAGCCTCTAGAGTTTGCTGAATATCTCCCTTCTCGACAGATATTTTGGCCATACCGATGATCTCACTGATATCTTTTAGTTCTTGGAGAGGAGCAGAAATGACTTTATTTCTCTTTAAAAAGCCCGTCTGTTTAGCGTACCCAATTTTTTCTGCAATCTCTTGAGTAATCTCGTAATATTCTTCCTTGCTAGTAATTGTCTTTTTTTCTTTTCTTACCAGCAGGCCCTTCATGGTTAACCTCATTACTGCATCTTCTACATCTTGTCTATCCATTCCTGTAATCCAGACGATCTTCCCCACGTAGTTGTAGCCCTGTCTAATCGATTCTAGTACTACCACTTCAATTATCCTTCGGAACCCTTCTTCGGCCCTCGCGCTTTCAAAGTCTCTGTCTCTCACGGATTTCTTAGCATAATTGATGTCAATTTCAATTGAACGTTTGAGCCCTTCTAAACCCTCGTCTATTCTTCCGCTCAGGACTAAGTAACACGCAAAGTTATACCAAACCATCGCATCATTTGGATTAACATCAATAGCTTTTTCGCATGCCGCAATTGCTTTGTCGTAATTTTTTAGTCTATAGTACGCAAGTCCCTTCAGATTCCAAGGTTCAACATTATTGATATCAATTTCCAGCGCCCTGTCATATGCCGAAATAGCGCTGTTGTATTCACCCAAGTGAAAATGAGCATATCCTTTCTTAATCCACGCGTCCACATATTTCTGGTCAAGTCGCAATGCTAACTCGAAGCTGCGAATCGCATCCTCGAATTTTTCGTTCGACATGCTGTTGATTCCCTTATTGTATAAGTCGTATTTCTGGAGGTCAACAGGATTTGCATTGTTCTCTTCGGGAATCGAGCCCTGAGGGGCGCCACTTGACTGCCTCCTCGATTTCCTTCCGAGAAATATGCCCATGAATAAATTTCTCTTGATCGAAGATAAATAGATTTGGATAGAAGGGGAATTCGCAAGATATCGCAACGGATCCTACATGTGATTGATTGGAGATGGCAAGTATCATACTAACCTAGGAACATTGCAGGTTTTTCCATTCGTACAATGCGATTGTCGATTGTCGGGAGCTACCAAAGCCTGCTTCTATTAGCTTTTATAATGCAGGTACGAGAGTGAGGTTTGGCACGAATTCTGGCTAAAGTTTAAACCATTGTTACCATGAAAGAGATTTAATCGAAGAGCAACGGCTGCTAATGTAGGGCGACCTCCTGAGGAAGCAAAAACTGTATGAATAGACTTATCAAGTACATGGATGCCAATAGAATGCCTACCTTTAGGCCTATTTCCCTTTTGAATAACGGTACAAGGGCAATGATTGTGACAACGGTGACTAGAATGACTTGATACAAGAGCACCGTAGTAAGCTCAATAGTAGTATAGAAACCAGCATGAAACATCGCGCCAAAAACGGCTACTGCCAAAAGCAGTGTATTGTTTAAGATCTTAGACCCTAAAACATTGGCGATGGCAATGGATGCACCAGCCGCTCCTTTGCGTGCAAGAATCATCATTGAGATTTTTTCTGGCATCTCCCCCGCTATCGGACTTATTATGACGGCAAGTATAATTGCTGAAATTCCTACCTCTAATGAAAACCCTTGCATCGAATGGATAAAAGGTCCCGCTCCCATTACAATTCCGATTGTCCCCGCAACGAATGCTAGTACTGCCTTCAGCATAGCCCTATCAAAAACTCGAACCGAGGCACCAGGTTCGTCAATCTCGATTAATCGACCTTTATCCTGTACTTTTTGAATCTCTGAATTCTTTAGAGATTCCCTTTTTCTTTCCTCCCTCATCTCCACAAAAGCCATTATGATGTAAGCTATGAAGAGAGCAGAAAAGGCAAATCCGTCAACGAAGTTGTACCCGTCGATAAATAGTGCAGCACTGATAACTGCAGTTCCCAACAAAAATATCTTGTCCAGTTTAAACATTCCAACCGGAATACCCTTTAGCGGCGCCTTGGATAGACGAGTGGTGGCTATCAATAGCATTATAGATAGACCCAAAGTCATCATCAGCAAATTACTGCCCAATCCAGCACCTATCGCAATGCCGTAGAAGCCATCGGCTGCAGCGTAAGTGACAATAGCAATCTCTGGAAGAGTAGTAGCTATACTTAGAAGAGTCCTTCCAACGAACTTGGCACCGTATCTCATGGAAAGATGTTCAGCTCCGTAGGAAAGAATCCAGCTCGAAATTATTAGCTCGCCGAGCCACAACAGCATAGTGAGCAAATTATTCTCGGCCAAATGCAAAATGATACTTTCGGACATAATATAATACTATAGACGCCGGAGTAAATTCGGGAAATATACCAGCGCTAACGCTAGTAACTCAAGCTTCAGAAATTTGTCGCTACGATATCCGGTAGCTCGGTAGTAGTAAACTAAAGTCCGTTAAAGATGTAATCACCGTAAAGCTCAAGACCAAAGACAAATTCGGGCTTGGGCTGAGAAGTTAACCAAATCATTGCTGCCGGGACTACTGCGCATACGATAATTGTGAGAAGGATAAGCCAAACAGCTGTCATCTTTTCACCATATGCCATATTTCGATTGTTACATTCTATGATTTAAAGCTTATATACTATCTTCTAGGTTCTCCAGAGTTGTTTTCCTTCGTTCCAAATTCAAACTGCACATGACAATTGTTTGGAACATTGAGAAGTTAATGCTGCAGTTTTTCCGGCAATGGAGCTGGATCCTGCTCTATTATTATAATATATTTGACATTTTGTACAAGACCTATTCATTTAGGCTAATGACTTGACATGATTTTTGTATACTAGAATTATAAATGAGTGCCTTGCTGTTGTTCTCAGCCGTGTAATGAGATTACTCGAATATCAGGGAAAAGAGTTATTTCGTCAATACGAAATTAAGGCGCCGAAATCCACATTGGCAACTTCCGTAGGCGAAGCAAGAGATCAATCATACAACCTTGAATTTCCCGTCGTACTTAAATCACAAGTAGCAGCCGGGGGTAGAGGAAAGGCCGGTGCGATTGTCAAATGCGAGTCGCACGAGGAAGTAATTACGAATTTCGAGAGGCTGATGAAAAAGGAAGTCAAAGGAGAATTGCCCCGATCGATCTTAATTGAGCAGACCGTACGTGCTAGGAAAGAGCTTTACATCTCACTTTTCCTAAATCGAAGTAAGAGAGAATATTCATTCATATGCTCTGCAGAAGGGGGAGTCGAAATAGAAGGCGTGCAAAATAAATTTATTGTCAGCGTACCTTACTCAGGTATAACCCGACCACAAGCAAATGAATTGGCCTCGAAACTTAATCTGAGCGCCAAAACCATTCAGGAGTTTGAGGACCTCGCCATGAAGTTATCAAGGTTAGTTTTTGAGAAAGAAGCCGAATTAGCGGAGATTAATCCCGCAGTAGTTCTTGATGATGGCTCTCTAATGGCCCTCGATGCTAA